>SLLK01000066.1 GCA_007134115.1 Gammaproteobacteria bacterium
CCGTTTCCGCGTCAACATTTTCCGCCAGCGCAATTCAGTGGCGCTGGTGATCCGCAACATCAAGACGGAAATTCCCCGTTTTGAGGATCTGGGGCTGCCCCCTGTTCTCAAGAAGCTGATCATGGAGAAGAATGGTCTGGTGCTTTTCGTCGGCGGTACCGGCTCGGGCAAGTCCACCTCGCTGGCGTCGCTGATCGACTACCGCAATTCCAGCGCTTCGGGCCACATTATTACGATCGAGGACCCGGTGGAATTCGTGCACCCGCACAAGAAGAGCCTGGTGAATCAGCGCGAAGTGGGCGTGGATACGGATACCTACGCGGACGCCCTGAAAAATACCCTGCGCCAGGCGCCGGACGTGATACTGATTGGCGAAATCCGTGACCGCGAAACCATGGAGCATGCGCTGGCATTCGCCGAAACCGGCCACCTGTGTATCTCCACGCTGCACGCCAATAACGCCAACCAGGCGCTGGACCGGATTATCAACCTGTTCCCTGACGAGCGTCGCCAGCAATTGCTTACCGACCTGTCCAGCAACATGAAAGGCATCATTTCGCAGCGACTGGTGCCCAACGTCGAGGGCGGCCGGGTGGCGGCTATCGAAGTGCTGCTGAATACGTCCATCGTGGGTGACATGATCATGAAAGGCGAGATGCATCGCATCAAGGAGATCATGGCCAAGAGCGAGAACCTCGGCATGCAGACCTTTGATTCGGCGCTGTTCGGCCTGCTCCAGCAGGGCAAGATCACCGAAGACTACGCCCTGTCCAATGCCGATTCCCCCACCGATCTGCGCCTGCGCATCAAGCTTTCGCGCAGTGACGGCGGAGCCGCAGAAGCCGACGATGATCACGGCAGCCTGGCGCTGGTTGCCGATGAACACGCCGAAGAGCCGTCTGACGAGGAATAGCGCGCCGGTGGCCGTCCGTTATCCGGGTTCCTGCATTGCGGCGACCCCTTGAATCCCCGCCTGTCGCCCCCATCTATCAGAGGTATCCTCATCACTGATCAGACAAGGACAGGCCAGTCATGACCGAAGCCACGCGTACCGAGACTCACAGTTTTCAGGCCGAAGTGAAACAGCTGCTGCACCTGATGGTGCATTCGCTGTACAGCAACAAGGAAATCTTCCTGCGCGAGTTGATTTCCAACGCCTCGGATGCCGCCGACAAGCTCAACTTTCTGGCGCTCAAGGACGACAGCCTGTTCGAGGGCGACGGTGATCTGCGCATCTGGATCGAGGCCGACAAGGAGGCGCGTACGCTCACCCTGCGGGACAACGGCGTGGGCATGAGCCGCGATGAAGTGGTGGAGAATCTGGGCACCATCGCCCGTTCCGGGACCATGGAGTTTCTGCGTAACCTCAGCGGCGATGAGCGTCGCGACTCGCGCCTGATCGGCCAGTTCGGGGTGGGCTTCTACAGCGCCTTTATTGTGGCCTCACGGGTTGAGGTCTATACGCGCAAGGCCGGTGCCCCGGCCGACGAGGGCGTGTACTGGGCCAGCGACGGTAGCGGCGAGTTTGAGCTCGGCAGCGTGCAGCGCCCGGCGCGAGGCACCGGGATTGTGCTGCACCTCAAAGAAGGCGAAGACGAGTTCCTGGAACCGGCGCGCCTGAAGACGCTGGTGCGCAAGTACAGTGATCACATCTCGGTGCCGGTGATGATGGCGGCCGAAAAGCCGGCTGACGACGATAGCGACGCCCCCGGCGAGGAACAGGTGAATACCGCCACCGCGCTGTGGACACGCAATCCCTCCGAAATCAGCGATGAGGAATACCAGGACTTCTATCGCCACATTTCGCATGATTTTGGTGATGCACTGACCTGGGCGCATAACCGCGTGGAGGGCACGCTGGATTACACCTCCCTGCTTTATGTGCCGGCGCGCGCGCCTTTCGACCTGTGGCAGCGTGATGGCCGGCGTGGCCTCAAGCTTTACGTGCAGCGCGTGTTCATCATGGATGAGGCCGAACAGTTCCTGCCCCTGTACCTGCGCTTCATCAAGGGCGTGATCGACAGCAACGACCTGTCCCTGAATATCTCGCGCGAGATTTTGCAGAATGACCGCACGGTGGCGTCCCTGCGCAAGGCCCTGACCCGGCGGGTGCTGGATATGCTGGAGAAGCTCGCCGAGAACCAGCCCGACAAGTACCGCGAGGTTTGGGCACAGTTTGGACAGGTGCTCAAGGAAGGCGCGGCAGAGGATCCCGGCAACAGCGAAAAGATCAGCAAGCTGCTGCGTTTTGCCAGCACGCACAGCGGCGAACCGGCGCAAACGGTCAGCCTGGCCGACTACCAGGGCCGCATGAAGGAAGGCCAGAAGCATATCTACTACGTGGTGGCCGACAGTCATCAGGCGGCACTGGGCAGTCCCCATCTGGAGGTGTTCCGCAAGAAGGGCATTGAGGTGTTGCTGTTGTCGGAGCCGGTGGATGAATGGCTGGTCACACACCTGCACGACTATGAGGGCACGCCGCTGAAGGATGTGGCACGCGGTGAGCTGGATCTCGGCGAGCTGGAGGACGAGGCCGACAAGCAGGCGCAGGAGCAGACCGACGAGGCCTTTGCCGAGCTCACTGATCGTATTGCCGCCGAGCTGTCGGCGCAGGTGGCCTCGGTGCGTACCACCTCGCGACTGACCGACTCACCGGCTTGCCTCGTCGTGGGCGAGCAGGACCTGGGGCCGCAGTTGCGGCGCATGCTGGAGGCTGCCGGCCAGAGCGTGCCCGAGAGCAAGCCGGTGCTGGAGATCAATCCGCAGCATCCGCTGTTGCAGCGGCTCAGCCAGGAAAGCAACCAGCAGCGCGCGCGTGACCTGATCACCGTCATTCATGACCAGGCGCGACTGGCCGGGGGTGAAGGCCTCACCGACCCGGCCGCCTATGTGCAGCGCATCAACAAGCTGCTGCTGGAACTGGCCGGCGATGGCAAGGCGCGTCGGGCCAGCAGCGGCAAGCAGGCGACGACCGCAGGGAAGAAAACGCCGGGCAAGAAAGCGGCCGGCCCCGCAGGCAAGGCGGCGGCAAAGAAGTCGGCAGGCAAAGGTAAAGGCGCTACCGCAGGAGGCGGCAAAAAGTCCTGAGCACGCTTGCCCCGCTGAGACGTGACGAATAGATCAGCGTTTCCTTAAATGGGAAGATGGCGCACAACAAACAGGGAGATTTCGCCATGAACCGAGGAGGACTGCTTGCGCTGGCCGGGCTGGTGGTTGCCGCCGCGCTCGCCTGGTGGGTTTTCAGCGCTGTTACTGATGAGGACCCGGCGGCGCTGGGTGAAGTCGATTTTGCCGTATCGTGCGCGCCGGCGGTGCAGGATGATTTCGAGCGCGCTACGGCCCTGCTGCATCACATGATGTACGCGCAGGCGGCGGTTCGTTTCAGTGATATCGTCGAGGCCGATCCCGACTGCGCCATGGCCTACTGGGGGGTGGCGAAGACCCAGCTGCGGCCGCTGTGGGCGCCACCCACCGATGATGAATTCACGCGCGGCAGTGAAGCGGTGGCGCAGGCCCGTGCACTGGCCGCGCCGAGTGAGCGTGAGCAGGCATGGATCGAAGCCATCGGCACCTATTACGACACCGCCGCCGGGGCGACGCACGCTGAAGGCGTGCAGGCATGGGAGTCGGCCATGGGCGATCTTCACGCGAACTGGCCGGAGGATATTGATGCCGGCGCTTTTTATGCCCTGGCGCAAGTGGCCACCGCCCCGTCTGATGATCATACCTACAGTCACCAGCGGCGCGCCGGCGCTCTGCTCGAGGAACTGCTGGAGAAAGCCCCCGAGCATCCCGGCCTGTTCCACTACCTGATCCATGCCTACGACAATCCCGAGCTGGCCGAACAGGCCGTCGATGTGGCCCGCGCGTATGACCAGCTGGCCCCGGATGTGCCCCACGCACTGCACATGCCCAGTCATATTTTCGTGCGCCTGGGTATCTGGCCCGACACCATCGAGTGGAATCGTCGCTCGGCGGAGGCGGCGCTGCGCCAGTCTCCGGACGCGTACGTGTCGATGCACCATGTGCATGCGCTGGACTACGAAATCTACGGCTACCTGCAACAGGGCCGGGATGATCGCGCGCGCGAGGTGCTGGAGGAAATCAGGGGTGTGGAAAACTATCAGCCGCATCCGGCGACGGCCTACGGCATCGCGGCGGCCCAGGCGCGCTATGCGCTGGAAAGGCGTGACTGGGCGCAGGCAGCCAGCCTGCCGCCGCGTATTCACGAGGCTTTCCCGTGGGATGACTACCCTGCCTTTGAGGCCATTACATACTGGGCACGGGGTCTGGGTGCGGCTCGTACCGGTGATCTGGATGCCGCGCGCGAAGCGGTGGAGCGGCTGGATGCCTTCCATCAACGCACGCTCGAACAGGCAGAGGATTACTGGGCGCTGCACGTGGATGTGCAGCGCAAGACCGTAGAGGCATGGATCGCCCATGCCGAAGGTAACCGGGAACGGGCGCGCCAGCTGATGATGGTGGCGGCCGAGCTGGAGGATTCTGTGGACAAGAGCCCGATCACCCCCAGCGCTGTGCTGCCGGCGCGCGAGCTTTACGGTGACATGCTGCTCGATTACGGCATGCATGAGCTGGCACTGGAAGCCTATGAGCAGGCGCTGCGGATCTCGCCCAACCGCTTCCACAGCCTGTATGGAGCGGGTCTGGCGGCAAGCCACACCGGTGGCCGCCCGCAGGTGGCCCGAGAGTATCTGAAGCAACTTATCCGCATCGCCGAGGGCAACGCCGAACATCGGCCGCAATTACAGCAGGCGATGACTCTGGTGGATTCATGAGGTGTCCCGCTGAGACGTGACGAATAGATCAGCGTTTTCTTAAGTGATTCAGTGGTTACGGGGATGAATGCGTCGGGCCCGTTTGGGTCGGGCGCATTTTTCTGTCGTCAGAGCAAAAAGGAGCAGAGAAGCGAACCATGAAGGGGTCGAGGGGTGTGCGAATAGACCTTTCGGCGTCTTCGGTGACCATTTAAACCGGGGTGCCACCGTTCCTGAAAAGCGCCACCGAACTCACCGAAAACAGCCTTCGTGTGATCCGGGATGGATTCCACATGAGGTGGGTATCCTGGTGTCCGCCACAACGGCGCGGGACCGGGCCAATCGGTTCGGCAGCCGCGCATGCCGGGCCTTAAACATGTAATCACGTATAGTTCATAACCTTTTTCACAGTTCACTATCCCCCGCCCGTCTGGTTATCCGCTTCTGACCCTGGCCTTCGCTATTCCTGGCCCCTGCCCCTGGCACCAAATACCATCGGCTGCCGCCGTGTCAGCCTTCTATAAAGCGATTGACGACTTCCGCCAATGCTTCGCCGGCGTCTTCCTGGAGGAAGTGTCCGGCGTCTTCGATGGTGGTGTGCGGCTGGCCGGCGCAGCCGGGTATACGTTTGCGAAAGACCTGGTCGCCGCCGCGCGTGATCGGGTCCTTGTCGCTGAAGGCGCACAGGAATGGCTTGTCGAATTTTTCCAGTGCCTGCCACGCCTGACGGTTGGGTTCGCTGGCGGGGTCGTCCGGGCGGGTGGGTACGAGCAGCGGGAAGGCGCGCGCCGCCGCCTTGTACGACTCCTCGGGGAAGGGGGCGTCGTAGGCCTGTTTGACGGCATCCGGCACGTGACGCACACAGCCGCCGCGAATCAGCTTGCCGGTTTCGAACACCGGCACCGCCTGCGAGAGTTTCTGCCATTGCAGGAAAGCATCGCCGGGATGACGGTCGCCGGTGGGCAGGAAGGTATTCGCCGCCACGACCCGCGCGAAACGTTGCGGGTTGGCCGCCACCAGACGCAGACCGATCAGTCCGCCCCAGTCCTGGCACACCAGGGTGATGCGCCGCAGGTCCAGTTGTTCAAGCACCGACAGCATCCAGTCCACGTGCCGCTGGTAGGTGTAATCGCGCACCGAGTCGGGCTTGTCCGAACGGCCGAAGCCGACCAGATCGGGGACGATCACCCGGTGTCCTGCGGCCACGTGCAGGGGAATCATCTTGCGATACAGGTAGGCCCAGGTGGGTTCGCCGTGCAACAGCAGGATGGGGTCTGCCTCTCGGGGCCCCTCGTCCACGTAATGCACGCGCAGGGAAGGCGTGCCGCCTGTCTCCACCTGCATATAGTGCGGCGCAAAATCGTAGCCAGGCAGATGGGTGAATTGTTCATCCGGCGTGCGCAGAATATTCATTACTGTATCCTCTGGTCGGCTCGGTCGCAGCTTGGGTCGCTCCCGAGTGTCATTGCTTGCAGCGTTGCGCTCGAGGCTGATCCATGTCATGGCGCACAGCAAACAAGTCCGCCATGCTGCCATCGTATTCCCGCGCCCCTCAATGCTTCTCGCTCACTGGCGGAATAACCATGGACCACCTGCAAAATATTGACCAGCAAAGGCGCTATGTGCTGCTGATGATGATGTCGCTGGTCGTTATCGTCGGCGGCCTGTTTGCGGGTCTGAACGCCGTACTGGGGCTCACCGGTCTGGCGGTGGCCCAGTTTTTTCTGGTGCTCTACACGCTCATCCTGATCCCTCGGGTGTGGAGCGCGCGGCGTATGTTGCCGTGGACGCTGGCTGCCCTGTTGCCGGTTCTGGGCATCATGATGCTGGCGCTTGCCTGGCCCGACGGTTCGCCCAGTGTTTTTGTCTGGCCGCTGCTGGTGCCGTTGCTCGCGCATTTTCTTCTGGGGCGCTGGCCCGGACTGGTGGTTGCCGTGCTGGCGCTGGCGCTGACTGCGCTGATTGCCCTGTTGCGGTTTGGTCCGGCGGCGGTGATGGATTACCCGGTGGTGGTGATCAACTACGCATTGATCGCGCTGGCGGTGTTGTTGCTCTCGCACGTGCATGAACAGCAACGTGAACAGGCGCAGGCGGCGTTATTGCGCATGGCACTGTCGGACCCCCTGACGGGACTGGGTAACCGGGCCGCACTCGTGGATGGCTTTGAACGGCTGCGTGCACTGGCTGCGCGTCACGCGACTTCCCTGTCCCTGCTGATGCTTGATGTGGATTACTTCAAACGAGTCAATGACCGCCACGGCCATGAAGCGGGTGACAAGGTGCTGGCCGAGGTGGCTGAGCTGCTGCGCGAACGACTGCGCGAGAGTGATTTTATCTGCCGGCTTGGCGGTGAGGAGTTCGTGGTCCTGCTCCCCGGTGCGGTGGGTCGACATGCGGTCGAGGTCGCCGAGGCGGTGCGCCGCAAGCTCGCCGACGCATCCATACAACACAACGGGGTGCCCATCCCGCTGACGGTGAGTATCGGCGTGGCCCATTACGGTGATGATGGTCAGGCCCTGGACGACCTGCTCGCCGCCGCCGATCAACGGCTTTACCAGTGCAAACAGGAGGGCCGCAACCGCGTCTCCGGCGGTGATATCGAGGTGCGCCCGGCATCCTGAGCGCAAGCGTCATCCCGGGCGTGCTGCCCGTGCCGCAACGGGTCGCTCAGGTGATGGCGCGCAGCACCAGGTAAGGGACCAGGTTGAAGATCAGGATCAATACCTTGTAGGCCGCCATGCCGGCGTAGTGAACGGCATCGAACTGTTCGCGGGACAGCTTGAACCAGCAGCCGTGCAACTTGTGTACCCAATCGTGGGCCAGTGCGAACAGACCGAACCACAGCAGCAGTATTCCCAGGTTGATCAGCGTCGACCACGCCAGCAGCGCCAACAGTGTTTCCATGCTCATGGTTTCTCCCCCGGTTGCCATGTGCATCTACTATGGCGCGAGCCGATGGACGCTGGCAACTTGTGTGGGCACCGGGCGTCACGGGGCGGCCCGATTGTCGCCCGGATGCCGGCGGGGATCAGTCCGGCTGCTCGCCCGGACCCTTGTGCGTATAACCCATGTGCTTGAGCGCCAGTTGGGCGCGGCGCCGGTCGCGCGCGCGAGCGCTGGTTTCGCCGCGGGCAATCTTGCGGAGTTCTTCAGGTGAGACTTGCGCTGCGTTGGTGGTGAGGTTCTTGGAACCGCGCGCGCCGAGCTGAATCATCGATGTCCTCCCGTTCGGCTGGTCTGAAAATCGGGGCGCGATTGTGCCAGTTTGGGGTGGGGTGTTTAAAGCTCAGGCTTCAGGTTTCGGGTTTCCGGGAGGCAGCGAAATTCGTGCGTGGAGGCATCCGCCGGGGTTCAGGTACCGCAGAAGGTTCGGGTGACTTTTTCTTCCGGTTGGGGTGGTCGGGCGTAGTGTTCGTAGCCGGGGTGGTCCTCGAAGGGGCTCGCCAGCACTGTCATCAGTTCTTCCATGACGCTGAAATTGCCGTCGGCGGCTGCATCCACGGCGCGCTGGGCAAGGTGGTTGCGCAGGATGTAGGCGGGATTGGTGGCACGCATGGCGGCGATGCGCTCGGCCTGCGGGCGCTGCTCTTTGGCCAGGCGCTGGCGCCACCGCTTCGCCCATGCATCGAAGGCGGCCGGTTCGTTGAATAATACCCGCACCACTGCGTCGGCCCGCCCCCCGTCACTGGCGGGGTCATCGGGCAGTGCCGACAAACAGCGGAATACCCGGGTGAAATCCGCCTGCTGGTCGGCCATGCCGGTGAGCAGGTCCAGCGCCAGTTCGGCGTCGCCCTCTTGTTGCCCGGTCAGGCCCAGTTTGCGCACCAGGCCGGCCTGCCACTCGGCGTTGATCTGCGGGCCGAAGGCTTCCAGTGAGTGTTGTGCGATCTCCACTGCGCGGTCGCCGTCACTGTCCAGCAGGGGCACCAGTGTTTGTGCGAAGCGGGTGAGGTTCCAGTGGGCGATGCCCGGCTGTTGATCAAAGGCGTAGCGGCCGCCGACGTCGATGGCGCTGTAGACGGTGGCCGGGTCGTAGGTGTCGATGAAACCGAAGGGGCCGTAGTCGATGGTCTCGCCGGAAATCGCTACGTTGTCGGTGTTCATCACGCCGTGGATGAAACCGACGTGCATCCACGCAGCGACGAGCCCGGCGGTGCGCCCGATCACGGCATCAAGCAGGTCGCGGTAAGGGCGATCGCTGTCGTGCAGATGCGGGTAGTGGCGGTCGATCACATAGTCGGCCAGGGTGTGCACTGCCTGCTGGTCATTGCGATAGAAGAAGTATTCAAAGGTGCCCACGCGGATGTGGCTGCGCGCCACCCGGACCAGCAGCCCGCCCGGTTCAGGACGTTCGCGGTAGACTGTGTCCCCGGTGGTGAGCAGCGCCAGTGCCCGTTGCGTGGGAATGCCCAGGGCTGCCATGGCCTCACTGGCCAGGTACTCGCGCACCGCCGGCCGCAGCGCGGTGCGACCATCTCCCGAGCGCGAAAAGGGGGTGCGTCCGGCGCCCTTGAGTTGTACATCGCGACGGACACCGTCGCTATCCACCAGTTCGCCCAGCAGAATGGCGCGCCCGTCGCCCAGCTGCGGGACGAAATGGCCGAACTGGTGACCGGCGTAGGCCATGGCCAGCGGTCTCGCGCTGTCCGGTACCCGGTTGCCCGCCAGCATGGCAATCCCTGCGCGGCTGCGCAGGGCATCGGTATCCAGACCCAGGTCTTTTGCCAGGGCATCATTCAGGCGTATCAGTGACGGTGCCGACACCGCGGTGGGCGCCACCTGCGCATGGAAGTGCGCCGGCAGACCTGCGTAGGTATGTTCGAAGGGCGGCTCCGGGTGGACGTTCATGGTTGCCTTTGATTATCCGGGAAGAACTGGCCAGTTTATCATCCACCGGACCGTCTCAAGTGACTCATAGTGGGTGTCCAGGCTGATGATCGCGTGTATAGATATTTCGGCTACTGACTGCGGCTTTAGTTCAGGTGGTTCGCCACGAGGGTTGGGCCGACCCATATCGGGATCGCGCAGACGTTGCCGCCCGCGGTCCAGCCCGCTACAGTGCGCGCCCATGATCCGTCTGCAGAACATGACCCTCCGGCGCGGGCCTGAACCGCTGCTGGAGGATGCCAGCGTGACGCTGTTTCCCGGCCACAAGGTGGGGCTGGTCGGTGCCAACGGCAGCGGTAAGTCCACGCTGTTTGCCCTGCTGCGCGGCGAGCTGACGGTGGATGCCGGCGACTGCGAAGTGCCCGGGGACTGGGTGGTGGCCTGGATGGCGCAGGAGTTTAGCGGCCTCGACCGGCCGGCGATTGAGTTCGTGCTCGACGGGGACCATCAATTGCGTGCCGCGGAACAGGCGGTCACGCGCGCCGAAGCGCAGGGCAAGGGCGAGGCCATTGCGCGCGCGCATGTCCGCTACGAAACAGCCGGCGGTTACACGGCCCGCTCGCGCGCCGCGGAATTGCTTGCCGGGCTGGGCTTCGACAGCACTGTGCACGAACAGCCGGTGCGGGCTTTTTCCGGTGGCTGGCGGGTGCGCCTGGGGCTGGCGCAGGCGCTGATGTGCCCTTCTGATCTGCTGTTGCTCGATGAGCCGACCAACCACCTGGATCTGGAAGCGGTACTGTGGCTGGAGGACTGGCTGCGTGCCTACCAGGGCACGTTGTTGCTGGTTTCGCATGACCGCGATTTTCTGGATGCGGTGGTCGACGGTATCGTGCACATCGAACACCTCAAGCTGAACTGGTACAAGGGCGGATACAGCGATTTCGAACGCCAGCGGGCGGCGGAGCTGGCGCGCCGGGAAGCGATGTTCGAAAAGCAGCAGCGCCAGGTGCAGCACATGCAGCGCTTTATTGACCGCTTTCGCGCCAAGGCGACCAAGGCGCGTGCGGCGCAAAGCCGTATCAAGGCGCTGGAGCGCATGGAACGGGTGGCGCCGGCGCACGTGGATTCGCCGTTTTCCTTTTCCTTCGCGCCGCCGTCGCGGGTACCGCATCCGGTGCTCTCGCTGGAAGGTGTCAGCCTGGGTTACGGCGATACCGCGGTGGTGTCGGAGGTGAACATGACCCTGGCGCCGGGGGACCGGCTGGGGTTGCTGGGCCCCAACGGTGCCGGCAAGTCCACCCTGATCCGGGCGCTGGCCGGTGAGCTGGCGCCGCTGTCCGGCGAGATTCGCTTCAATCCTTCCGCACGGGTCGGTTATTTCGCCCAGCATCAGCTGGAGCAACTGGATACCCGGGCCAGTCCGCTCAAGCACCTGCAACGTATTGCCGGCGGCGTGGGCGAGCAGAAACTGCGCAACTACCTGGGCGGCTTTGCCTTCCATGGTGATATGGCTACCGGGCCGGCGGGGCCGCTGTCGGGCGGTGAGAAGGCACGCCTGGTGCTGGCCCTGCTGGTGTGGCAGGCGCCCAACCTGTTGTTGCTGGACGAACCCACCAACCATCTGGATCTGGAGATGCGCCACGCCCTGACCATGGCCCTGCAGGATTACGAGGGCGCTGTGGTGACGGTGTCGCATGATCGCCACCTGCTCAACAGTACGGTGGAAAGCTACTGGCTGGTTGCCGGTGGCACGGCGCAACCGTTTGACGGCGATCTGGATGACTATCGCAAATGGTTGTCGCAGGCGCGCAGCGATGCACGCAGCGCCCGCGCGCCGGGAGACGCCGCCGCGCATACGGCCGGCTCGCGGCGTGAGGAGCGGCAACGCGCCGCGGCACAGAGGCAGGCGCTCAAGCCGTTGCGCGAGCGTTCACGCAAGCTGATGACGCGCATCGAACGTCTGGGCGGAAAGCTCGCCGAACTCGAGCAGCGCCTGGCCGATAGCGCCCTGTACGAGGCCGAACGCGCATCTGAACTCCGCGAACTGTTGCGGGAACAGGCAGCGGTGCGCACTGAGCATGACGCGCTGGAAGCACAGTGGCTGGCGCTGGAGGAAGAGATCGAGAGTCTCCGTGAGGGGTGACCGCAGCCACCGCATACGCATAAAAAAACCCCGCCGGATGGCGGGGTTTTTTCGGACTTGCGTCCTGGCCTGGTCAGATGGTGACGCGAGTCGCCTGCGGACCACGCGGGCTCTGCTCGACTTCAAACGACACTTCCTGGCCTTCGGCCAGTGTGCGGAAGCCTTCACCCTGAATGGCGGAGAAATGGACAAAAATGTCCTTGCTGCCGTCGGACGGGGTAATAAAGCCGTAGCCCTTGGACTCGTTGAACCACTTTACGGTACCGGTAGCCATGTAACTTACCTCTGAGAACTTGATAGATAAAAACGAGCGCAAATCGTACGAGGTAACTCACTGGTGGTACTGTAAAGTGACCTGCCTAGATGACCTTGCCGATATGCGTTCTGGTGCGCCCTGCACCTTACCTGGCCGGACGCTGTGCGCCCTGCCTGGTTCTGTTGGCGGCCGGCGCATGACGCCGACTGCCGAATTCTGTGTGGCCGCGAGACTGTCGTCTGGCGGTTGCTGGCGACCCCTGCCCCACCTCTGGAGCGTTCATCATTCCCCACTCGCACACACGCGTCAATATCCGGCGTGCA
>SLLK01000251.1 GCA_007134115.1 Gammaproteobacteria bacterium
GCAGCCGGTGATTCATGGTGCGCGCTGCCTGGATCTTTTTGCCGGCAGCGGTGCACTGGGTCTTGAGGCGGCTTCACGAGGCGCCTCGCGGGTGGTGCTGGTGGATGCCGACCCGCGTGTGGTAAAGGCGCTTGGCGCAGCCTGCGCCCGCCTGGGAGCGGATTGCGTGGAGCCGGTGCGCGCTGACGTCGCCGCTTATCTGAGGCGCGCGCCGGAACCCTTTGATCTGGTCATGCTGGATCCGCCTTACAGCGCCGGTCTGCTCCTGCCGGCGCTGGAAGCGCTGGCCGGCGGCGCCTGGCTGAGCGCGCAGGCCAGGGTGTATATCGAGTTCTCTCACCATCAGGGCTTGCCCGAGGTGTCACCCCGATGGCAGGTGTACCGCCAGGGTCATGCCGGCGCGGCAGGCTACGCACTGCTGTCGGTGGCTCCGGAGATTGTGGCTGCCGGGTGAATGCCTGCGTTTGCCTGGCGTGCTTGCAGTCGCAGTGATCCGGCTGTGCGCAGCGGTCTGTTGTCGTGTGCCGTGAGGCGGTAACATGCTTCGTTCGCAGGTGCCGGCCGCAGTGGTCGATGTGTCGGAGCCAACTGTTCTTTTGCTGCGGCAGGACCGGCATTGCGTCAACGGCTGACGAAGGAAGACGATATGGCGATTGCGATGTATCCGGGGACTTTTGATCCCATTACGCTGGGCCACATAGATCTGGTGCAGCGGGCGTCCCGCCTGTTTGAGCGGGTGATCGTGGCGGTCGCGGCCAACCCCGGCAAGCGCCCGATGTTCAAGCTCGATGAGCGCGTGCGCCTGGCCAGCGAATCCCTGGCCCATCTGGATAACGTCTCGGTGGTCGGCTTCGGCGGGCTGACGGTGTCATACGCGCAGGACAATGGCGTCGACGTGATCCTGCGCGGTCTGCGCGCGGTGTCCGATTTTGAGTACGAGTTCCAGCTTGCCGGCATGAATCGCCATCTGGCCGATAAAGTGGAAACCATGTTCCTGACGCCGTCTGAGAAGTACACCTACGTGTCCTCGACACTGGTGCGCGAGATCGCCGCCTATCAGGGGGATATCACCAGCTTCGTCCCTGACAACGTGGAGGCGGAATTGCGGCGGCGCTTCGGCGAGGGCAAGGCCAAGTGATGATCTGGAGAGTCCTTCCGGCACTCATGCTGGCAGCTGCGCTGGCCGCCTGTTCGGACCCGGATGTACCGGCCGGACCCGGACAGCATGCCGTGGCTACGGCGCACCCCCTGGCGACCGAGGCGGCGCTGGAGGTGCTGGCCGACGGGGGCAATGCCTTTGACGCCGCAGTCACCGCCAGCGCGGTGCTGGCGGTGGTAGAGCCCTTCGGCTCGGGCATGGGTGGCGGTGGCTTCTGGTTGCTGCACCGTGCCGCCGACGGCCACGAGGTAATGATCGATGGCCGCGAAACCGCTCCGGGCGCCGCGCATGCTGACATGTATCTGGATGCCGACGGGGAAGTGGACGAACGTGCCTCGCTGGATGGTGCGCTGGCCGCGGCCATCCCGGGACAGCCGGCGGCACTGGAGCATCTGGCCGGTGAGTATGGCGAGCTGCCCCTGGCGCGGTTGCTGGAGCCGGCTATACGTCTGGCGCAGGACGGCTTTGAAGTGGATCAGCGTCTCGCCGAAAGGCTGGGCTGGCGTCAGGAGGTGATCGCCGGGTCGCCGGCTGCGGCGGCGGTTTTTCTACCCGACGGTGAACCGTTGAGCGCCGGACAAACCCTGCGCCAGCGGGATCTGGCGCGCACCCTGCAGGCTATCGCGGATGACGGTAGCAGCGCATTCTATGACGGCGATATCGCCCGCAAGATGGTGGAGGCAGTGCAGGAAGCCGGCGGTATCTGGTCGCTGGACGATCTGGCGGGCTACCGCATCGTCGAGCGCGAACCGGTGACTGCCGAAGCCATGGGGTTACGTATTGTCGCGGCCTCGCCACCTTCGTCGGGCGGTGTGACGCTGGTGCAGACGCTGAATATTCTGGAGGAACTGGATATAGCAGCGTCGGAGACGGTGGAGCGTGTGCACCTGATCGCGGAAGCCATGCGCCGGGCCTACCGTGACCGTGCGCGCTACCTGGGCGACCCCGACCATGTGGACATGCCGCTGGAGCGGTTGCTGAGCAAGGATTATGCGGCAGGTCAGCGCACCTCCATCCGGCGTGACCGCGCCCTGCCCAGCGAGTACCTGGCGCCGGTGATGAGCAGTGAGGATGGCGGACCGTCGACCACGCATTTTTCCATCATGGATGCGCATGGCAACCGCGTGGCGGCGACACTGTCCATTAACTGGCCCTTTGGCTCCGGGTTCATGCCCGAGGGCACCGGGATACTGCTCAACAACGAGATGGACGACTTCGCCGCCCGGCCCGGTGAGCCCAACGTCTATGGCCTGGTACATTCACAGGCCAACGCTATCGCGCCGGGTAAACGCATGCTGTCCAGCATGACGCCTGCCTTTTTTGAGCAGGGAGAGCGCGTGGCGGTGGTGGGTACGCCCGGTGGCAGCCGCATCATCAGCATGGTGTTGCTGGCGGCGCTGGAATTTGCTGCCGACGGTGATGCCGAAGCCATGGTGAGTACGCCGCGCTTCCATCACCAGTACCTGCCCGATCGCATTCAGTATGAACCGGGCGCATTGCCCGCGGATGTCCGCGAACGGCTGCGCGCGCTGGGGCACGAGGTCGATGCCGTAGGCCGCGAGTACGGTGATATGCACGTGATCACCCGGGATGGCAGCGAGCCGCCCCGGGCCGCGTCTGACCCCCGGGGCAGCGGACTGGGCGAAGTCCGCCAGAAGTGATCTCCAGGCAGTCCGTGGGGATGCACCACCAAACCCCGAACCCGCAAACCCGAAAGCCTTGTTTCTTTACCTCTGACACCGCCCGCAAAAGAAACTCGACCGCTGCCCGATCACTCTTGCCAGCACAGGCTCCCCGCACTCCGGGCAGGCCTCGCCCGCACGGGCGTACACCCGCAGGTGTTGTCTGAAGTAGCCGGGCTTGCCTTCGCCGTTGGTGAAATTACGCAAAGTGGTCCCGCCCTGCTCAATGGCGCGGGACAGGATTTCCTGCACGGCTGTGGCGAGACGCCGGTAACGTGACAGGGATATCCGGCCGGCCGGACGTGACGGATGAATGCCGGCCATGTGCAGGGCTTCGCTGGCATAGATGTTTCCCACCCCCACCACCACCGCGCTGTCCATCACAAAGGTTTTGACTGCGCCGCGCCGACCACGGCTGCGGCGGTACAAATAGTCCCCGTCAAAGCCTTCGGTCAGTGGTTCGGGTCCCAGCCTGGCCAGCAGTGGATGAGCCTCGACCGGCGCCGTTGCCCACAGCACCAGACCGAAGCGGCGTGGATCATTCAGGCGCAGGATGTGTCCGCTGTCGAGTACCAGGTCGAAGTGGTCGTGTTTGCCGGCCGGGGTATTGGTGCTGACCAGCCGCAGGCTGCCGGACATGCCCAGGTGAATGATCAGCGCATCGGCGCTGCCGGCATGGAGCAGCAGGTACTTGGCGCGCCGCCGGACTGCAGTAATACGACGGCCGCAAAGCCTGTCCGCCAGATCCGGGGTGACCGGATAACGCAGCACAGGCTGGCGTACCGTGACCGCCGTGATGCGGCGGTCCGTCAGGTGCGGCTCTATGCCGCGACGGGTGGTTTCTACTTCAGGCAGCTCGGGCATGACTGACGGTATTTCCGGTCCAGAGGATCAGGCTGTGGGAACCGACATGGGTGCGGTCGGCGGCTAGCGTCGACGCCACCAGATCAGCACGCCGGCGCCCAGCATCAGCGCCGGAATGCCGGGTATGAACAGCGCCAGCAGCGTGCGGCTGGCCGTGGCGCTGAGCGTCAGGCGCGCGTCAGGCAACTCGCCGGGCTGTATATCCAGTTGTTCTTCGGTGGCCAGCAACCAGTTCACCAGATTGAGCCCCAGGCGCAGGTTGTCACCATGATCCAGATACCGGTTACTGATGAAATCGGCATCGCCGACCACGGCCGCACGCTGGTGGCTGCCGGGGGCCTTGCGTTCCAGTCCCATGCCCAGTACCAGTGGGCCCGGCCTGTCCCCCGCCGCGGGGTCGTAGCCCAGTTCGCCCTCCAGCGCCCCGGTCTCGGCCCAGCTGCGCTCAAGTGTGCGGGCAAAAACGCGCGCCTCCCAGTCGCTTTGGTCGAGCCGGGACAGCGGTCGGGCGAAGCTGAACATCACGCTGGCGTCGAGTTGGCGGGTGGCCGCATGATTGCCGAAATCGGTCACCGGAATTACCGCCGGGTGGGGTGTGCCCAGTAATCGGTAGTCCGGATACAGCACCACGCCGGACAGCAATCTCACGCCCAGAGGTTCGGCCAGTGCGCCCCAGCCGTCGGCGCTGTCCGGGTCAGCCAGCCACAGCAGGGCGCCACCCTCCTCGATAAACTCGCCGAGAATTCGCAGCTCTCCCTCCAGTGGCGCGCTGCGCGGGCCGGCGAGAATGAGCACCGAGGCGTTATCGGGGATACGCGGCGTTTGGGTAAGATCCAGTGTGCCCACACTGAGGCCGGATGCCTGTAATGCTTCGGCGAAACGGGTCAGACTGGTGTCGCTTTCCTGTCGCAGGGAGCGCTCGCCATGACCGGTGAGAAAGGCCACCCATTGGCCCGCTTCCCGCGCCAGTCGCTGCAGCGCACGGGTCATGCACTGCTCCGTGCTGCGCGCGCAGACTTCGGTGCGCTGGCCGTGGGTGATGGCCAGCGCCCAGGGTTGTTCCTGCACGCCGAGTCGCCGGAGTTTATCGGGCGCCGCCGCCGGATCGACAAAAGTCAGGCTCATGTCGGGGTAACGTTCCATGTAGCGCGTTACCAGCCGGCGCAGGTCGCCGCGCAGCGCTTCTTCCGGCGGCGCATAGGCGACTACATCCAGCGGGCCGTCCAGTTGTTGCAGGATGCGCACACTGTCATCGCTGAGGGTATGGCGCCCGGCGGCGCTCCAGTCGCCGTGATCGCTGCGCGTGAAAGCGACCAGTACGATCGCCATCAGCACAACGGTCCACACCAGGCTGAGCCGGGCATGCTGGCGCAATCCCTGCAAATGCGCGCCAAGGCTGCCTGTGTGGCCACGCAGGCCCAGTCTGATCATGGCCAGGGCGAGGAACAGGCCGCTGAGCAACACCGGCTGGAGCACGCCGCGTACGCTCATCAGGCCCGCCAGGGCGTTTTCCAGATGTTCGGCCGGAGACAGGAAGCGGAACAGCCCCGCCAGCGCAATATCCCGAGTGCCCAGCCAGTACAGCAGCCACAGGAACAACAGTATGCCCAGTGCGGCCACGGCAGCGGCCGCCGGTTGACGCGTCAGACTCGAGCAACCCAATGCCACCGCGGCATAAGCGGCGCCCAGCAAACTCAGCTGCAGGGTAGCGGCGGCCAGCAGCCCCCAGTCCACACTGGTGGCCACCATCAGACTGGCCGGCATCAGCGCGGTCAGCAGCACCACCGCCAGCAAGGGCGCGAGCAGCGCGAGGTATTTGCCGAGGACAATACGATGCAAGGGCACGGGCGCCGTGGCGATGAGCCGGATGGCGCCACTGCGCAACTCTTCGCTGAGACTGCGCATGCCGAGCAACGGCACCACCAGCATCAGCCAGGCGGCGGCAAAACCGAACACGCCGCCGGCGACCACCGCCGTGACACCTTCCTCGCGCGCCATGGACGGATCTTCGCGCAGCTCGCCCAGGGTGGTCAGAAACACCACGCCGAGTATCAACTGGGTCAGCGCCAGCAACACCCAGGGCAGGGGGGTCACCAGCAGGCGCCGCAGTTCGTGGGCGGCGATGGTATGAATGCCCGGCGCGGTCATGGCGTGGTCTCTCCTTCCCCGACCGGCGGCGCGGTGCCGGCGGTGACCTGCATGAACAATTCCTCCAGCGTGGAGCCGCGCGCGCGCACCTCAAGCAGTTCCCAGCCCTCAGTGGCACTGGCGGCGAGTATGGCGTCCAGCGTCGCGCGTTCCGTGTCGATCACAAAGGCGCCGGTCTCGTCCGGCGTGACTTTGCCGTCGCCGGCGAGCTGTTGCAGCCGCTCGATGTCCGGCGGACTGGCAAATCTCAGCAGCCAGCTGTGACCATCGTCACCGGCGAGTGCGTCCAGTCTGCCGGAGTGCACCATGTGCCCCTGGTAGAGCACGGTGACGTGGCTGCAGATGGCCTGTACCTCGGGCAAAATATGGGTTGAAAGAATGATGCCGCGTGCGCTGGCGAGGTTGCGGATGAGTGCGCGGATTTCGCGAATCTGGATCGGATCCAGGCCCACCGTGGGTTCATCGAGGATCAGTACCGCCGGATCATGTATCAGCGCCTGGGCGATCCCCGTGCGCTGGCGGAAACCGCGCGACAGGCGGCCGATCAGCTGTCTGCCCACATCCTGGAGGTGGCAGTCACGCTTGACCCGCTCTCGCGCAGCGCGCTTGTGCGCCCCGCGCAGGCCATGCAGTGTGGCGCACAGGTCAAGATATTCGTCGACACGCAGCTCGGGATACAGCGGCGGCTGGTCGGGCAGATAGCCCAGCCGGCGTCTGGCTTCCAGCGGATCGCGTGCAAGGTCGTGGCCCATCACCCGCACGCTGCCGCGATGGGGCTGCAGGTTGCCGCTGAGCATTTCCAGGGTGGTGGATTTGCCCGCGCCGTTGGGGCCGAGCAACCCCAGCACATGGCCGGCATACAGCGCTATGTTCACGCCGCTGACGGCGATATGCTCGCCATAGCGGCGTTCGAGGCCGCGCGCCTGCAGCAGCGCAGCGTCGTCAGGGTCTGTTCCAGGCGGGTTGTGCGGCATCATGATCCCCGAACATTACACGAGTTTTGCCGCGGTGTGCGGCCGGGTTCTTGCCCGACTGATTGTAAGCCATCAGCCGCTGCTGCAAAGTATCGGCGCATATTCGGCAGGCTCTGCCTCGGGGTGAGGGTTGATGGATCTTCTCGGTATCGATACAGGCGGCACCTTTACCGACTTCGTGCTGTTGCGTGAAGACGGCACCCTGTGCGTGCACAAGGTGCTGTCCACGCCCGACGCGCCGGAGCGGGCGATCCTGCAAGGAGTGCGCGACATGCGGCTGGCGCCGGACACGTTGCGGGTGGTGCATGGCTCTACCGTGGCGACCAATGCGGTGCTCGAGGGCAAGACGGCCACTACGGTCTACATTACCAACACCGGGCTGGCCGACGTGCTCAGCATAGGGCGCCAGGCGCGGCGTGAACTGTACGCCCTGCAACCGCCGCGCCCAAGGCCACCGGTGCCGCCGGAACTTTGCCTGGAGACCGGCGGGCGTCGTGGTGCGGACGGCAGCGTGCTGGAGCCGTTGACCGATGAACACCTGGCGCGTCTGCGGCGCCAGCTTGAAAGCCTGCAGCCGGAAGCGGTGGCGATCAACCTGCTGTTCTCGTTCCTCGACGACACCGATGAAAAGCGTATTGCGGCCATCGTGCCCGAAGGCCTTTTCGTCTCCCGTTCTTCCGCCGTGTTACCTGAGTACCGTGAATACGAGCGCGGCATAACCACCTGGCTCAACGCCGGCGCAGGTCCCTTGCTGGCGGGTTACCTGGGGCGGCTGGGCGAGGGCGTGGCGCCCGCGCCGGTGGCTGTAATGCAGGGCTCCGGGCAGACCATTGCTGCCGAGCAGGCCGCCGCGCACGGGGTGCATATGCTGCTTTCGGGGCCCGCCGGAGGTCTGGCCGGCGTGCGCTATGTGGGGGAGCTGGCGGGTGAGCGGCGCCTGTTGAGTTTTGATATGGGCGGCACCTCTACCGATGTCGCCCTGGTCGATGGTGAACCGGTGCTGACCACTGAAGGACGTATCGGCGATTATCCGCTGTGTGTGCCTACCGTGGATATGCATACCATCGGCGCCGGGGGGGGATCCCTGGCGCGCGTAGACGCCGGCGGCCTGTTACAGGCAGGACCCGAATCCGCCGGCGCCAGCCCCGGCCCGGCCTGCTACGGCGCCGGTGGCCGTCAGGCGACGGTGACCGATGCCAACCTGGTGTTAGGGCGGTTGTTACCGGCCGGCTTTCTGGGCGGTGGTATGCAACTCGATGTGGCTGCCGGTCGTAGCGCTGTCGCCGATGTGGCGCGGCAGCTCGATTGCAGCGTTGAAGACGCGGCGGCGGGTGTTGTGCGTATTGTCAATGAACACATGGCCGCCGCGTTGCGGGTGATCTCGGTACAGCGTGGACTGGATCCGCGCGATTTCGTGCTCGCCTGTTTCGGCGGTGCGGGCGGCCTGCATGTGTGCGAGCTGGCGCAAAGTCTGGGTATGCGCCGCGCGCTGGTGCCCGTCCATGCCGGCGTGCTCTCGGCGCTGGGTATGCTGGCAGCGCCCCGTGGGCGGCAGCTCTCGCGCACCGTGGGCAGGCCGCTGGCCGAGGTGGACGAAGCGACGCTGGCTGCCACGTTTACGCCGCTGGAAGAGCAGGGTATGGCGGAGCTCAATGCCGAGGGGGTGGCCCGGGATGATGTTCGCGTCCGGCGGCTGCTGGATTTGCGCTACGTGGGGCAGAGTTATCATTTCAGCGTGCCGTGGAGCGATGTGGCCGGCAGTGCCGAAGCTTTCCAACTGGCGCATGAAGAACGCTACGGCCATCGCCTGGACATGCCGGTGGAACTGGTCAACGTACGCGTGAATCTGCACGGGCCGGTACCGCGGCCGCAACTGGCGGCGCTGCCCGCTGAGCGACAGCGCTCGGTTGCGCCGTCACACGCCGTTGTCAGCGGCGTCGACGGCGCAGTGCCTGTGTGGCCGCGGACCGATCTCGTCCCGGGGCAGTGTATTGAAGGCCCGGCGCTGGTGACCGAACAGGTGTCCACGACATGGCTGGCGCCGGGATGGAACGCCACGGTGGATACCTGCGGCAACCTCCACCTGCGCCGTTAATCGGATGGCCGGGGTGTTGCATGGACCCGGGTACAGGGATGGCCTATAGTCTGCGGGATAGAACTGTTTTCCCTTCCCGGTGACATCGCTTATGCATAACGGAATTCTCGCGCTTTCCTTCTGGGGCCACGTGGTCGCCCTGCTGTTGCTCACGCATGTCACTATCGTTGCGGTGACCGTCTACCTGCATCGGCACCAGGCACACCGCTCTCTGGATCTGCATCCGGCGCTGGCCCATTTTTTCCGTTTCTGGCTGTGGCTGACCACCGGTATGCGCACGCGCGACTGGGTGGCTATCCATCGCAAGCACCATGCCTACTGTGAAACTGAAGATGACCCGCACAGTCCCCAGGTGCTGGGTCTGCGCACCGTGTTCTGGCGCGGCGCCGAGTTGTACCAGAGCGCGGCGGCGGACGACCAGACCATGCGCAAGTTCAGTCGGGGAACGCCCGACGACTGGCTGGAGCGAAACGTATACTCGCGCTTCGGCGGCGCTGGTCTGGGTCTGATGCTGGTGATCGATCTGCTGTTGTTCGGCGTGGCCGGGGTGGCCATCTGGGCGCTGCAAATGATCTGGATTCCGTTCTGGGCGGCCGGGGTCATCAATGGCCTGGGGCATTATTTCGGTTATCGCAATTTCGAGTGTGAGGACGCGGCAACCAACATCGTACCTCTGGGTCTGCTGGTTGGCGGTGAGGAGCTGCATAACAACCATCACGCCTTTCCCAGCTCGGCGCGGTTTTCGCAGAAACGCTGGGAGTTTGATCTGGGCTGGTTGTATATTCGCCTGTTCAGTGCGCTGGGGCTGGCGCGAGTGCGCAAGCTTGCGCCGCGACCGCGCAACCTGGCGGGGGAACCGCCGGCGCTGGATGCCGAGGCGGCCAAAACCCTGTTTGCCAACCGCATGCATTTGCTGGCCGACTATTCGCGGCGGGTGTTGCGCCCGGTGATGCGTGCCGAACGGCCGCGCCTGCCGCGCGCCAGACGCGGCCTGGCGCGGCTGGTGCTGCGCGAGCGCAGTCTGCTGGACGAGCCCGCCATGCATCGACTGACACAGGTCCTGCGGCGCAGCCCCCGGCTGCAGACGGCTTACCACTACCAGGAGCGGCTGAAGTCGATCTGGGAATCATCCGGGCAGAGTTACGAGAGTTTTGCCTGCCGCCTGCGCGAATGGTGTGTGCAGGCCGAATCCAGCGGCATAGAATCTTTGCAGCGCTTCGCCCGCCGCCTGCGCGCCTATGGATCGGCGGCCCCGGCAGTGCAGTAAGTACAGGCAGGGTTCGCTGAGGCGCGACGGATGAATAGATCAGCTGAAGCACACAGCAAATAAAAAACCGCCCGGAGGCGGTTTTTTTATTTGATCTTGGCTTCCTTGTACATCACGTGCTTGCGAACCACCGGATCAAATTTCTTGATTTCCATCTTTTCCGGCATGTTTCGCTTGTTCTTGCTCGTGGTGTAGAAGTGCCCGGTGCCGGCGGACGAGACCAGTCGAATTTTCTCACGCATGATCTATCTCCTCAGACTTTCTCGCCGCGAGCGCGCAGCTGCTCCAGCACTTTCTCGATGCCCAGCTTGTCGATGACACGGATGCCGTTGGAAGAGACGCGCAGGCGCACGAAGCGCTTCTCGCCCTCGACCCAGAAACGCTGATAATGCAGGTTGGGCAGGAAGCGCCGACGCGTCTTGTTGTTCGCGTGCGACACATTGTTGCCACTCATCGGGCGCTTGCCCGTTACCTGGCAGACTCTGGACATGATGATCCCCTGAAACTTGCCTGATTCCGCGCTCGGAAAGCCGCACTTTATACCAGCCTGGCCGATTTCATGCAAGCCGTTTGCCGGGCGGCCCGGCAAGCGCGCCGCTCGTTATGGGCTCAAAGCAGTCCGCGTTCGGCAAAGGATACCCCGGGACCGTCGCCGACAATGATGTGATCCAGTACGCGCACGTCGATCAGGGCCAGCGCATCGGTGAGTCGGCGGGTCAGGCGACGGTCGGCCTCGCTGGGCTCCGGATGACCGCTGGGGTGGTTGTGACACAGGATGACTGCCGCCGCGTTGCGCGCCAGTGCTGCGCGCACGACTTCGCGGGGATAGACGCTGGCACCGTTGATGGTGCCACGGAACAACTCCACGAATTCGATCACCCGGTGGCGGTTATCCAGAAACAGGCAGGCAAACACCTCGTGCGGCAGGTCGCGCAGTTGCGCCGTGAGGTAGCGACGGGTGGCCTCCGGGCTGGTCAGGGAGGCGCCCCGCTGAATGTCCTCGCCAAGGAAGCGGCGCGCCAGCTCTACCGTGGCCTGAAGCCGGGCGTATTTGGCCGGGCCCATGCCCGGCGCCTCGCAGAAGATGTCACGGTCTGCGCCAAGTAGCCCACGCAATCCGCCGAACTGTGCGAGCAGTTCGCGGCCCAGGTCCACGGCGGTGCGTCCGGCCAGGCCGGTGCGCAGGAAAATCGCCAGCAGTTCGGCATCGGATAAGGCAGCGGGGCCGCGTTCCAGCAGTTTCTCGCGCGGCCGTTCTGCATCCGGCCAGTCGGTAATAGCCATGACATCCTTGTCCATTGCAGCCAGTGGCATCATTGTGCCGCGCACATTGCGCCCCGGCAAGCCTGCCGGGGGTACGTCGGCGCGGGCAT
Organism: Gammaproteobacteria bacterium; assembly: GCA_007134115.1. GTDB lineage: Bacteria > Pseudomonadota > Gammaproteobacteria > UBA5335 > SLRW01 > SLLK01. The sequence continues at coordinate 11,563 of SLLK01000251.1, forward strand.
TCTGTATACTGGGCGGCATCGCATCGCCGGGAGTCTGGTGACCATGAGCGTACTCGCAGGCAAACACATTGTGCTCGGTATCAGCGGCGGTATTGCCGCATACAAGAGCGCCGATCTGGCGCGGCGTCTGCGTGATGCCGGCGCCGAGGTGCAGGTGGTGATGACGCCGGCGGCGACCGCCTTCATTACGCCGCTGACCATGCAAGCCGTATCCGGCCGCCTGGTGCGCACCGAGCTCACCGATATGGCCGCGGAGGCGGCCATGGGCCACATTGAGCTGGCCCGCTGGGCCGACCATGTACTGGTGGCGCCGGCGAGCGCGGATTTGATGGCGCGTTTGGCGCACGGCCTGGCCAACGACCTTTTAACCACCCTGTGTCTGGCGACCACCGCGCCAATCTCGCTGGCGCCGGCGATGAATCGGGTCATGTGGGACCATCCGGCGACCCGCGCCAACGCGGATATTCTGCGTCAGCGCGGCGTGGGCTTACTGGGTCCGGGCAGCGGTGACCAGGCCTGCGGAGAAACCGGTGAGGGACGCATGCTGGAGCCGCTGGAGCTGGTGGCCTCGCTGCAGGCGCTGATGATGGGTGACAGCGAGACGCAAAGCCTGGCCGGGGTCAATGTGATGGTGACTGCGGGCCCTACGCGTGAAGCGATCGATCCGGTGCGCTATGTGACCAATCGCAGCTCCGGCAAGATGGGTTACGCCGTGGCAGCGGCGGCGGCACGGCGCGGCGC
>SLLK01000127.1 GCA_007134115.1 Gammaproteobacteria bacterium
CGGGAATATGCGCTGCCTGCGCACACAGCTCGCCATCGCTGTCGAAGACCGCGCACGAAAAATCAAGGCGGTCCCGAATATTGGGTGAAAAAGCCGCGCGCCTCAGTACCGCGCCCATCTCCTCGCACACGGCGGCAATACGACTGGCAAACAGACTCAGCTCAATGGCATCCATGATGACTCCCGTCGACCGCGCCGCGCCCCGCGGCGGCCGTTGAATTATGCCCGACTGTCCCTTATTCTCGGTGACTACAAGTCAACGCCCGATAGTTCAAGGAGTCTAACGCTTTTTGAGAACGGGTCCAGAAGGACCGGAAGGCCCGCCGGGCCACACCAAAAACAGATTCAGACCAAGGAGAACACCATGAAGAATCCGCTGGACAGCCTCTGGGGCACCGTCATTTCGGGCCTCGTACTCACGGTCATCCTGATTTACATCGCCCAGTTGATCGTCGGCTGACAGGCGCTGGCGCAATCGTGACACCCATCATCTAACGGGTCGCGCGCGGCCCGGCAAAAAACACCAGAATTCTTGAGAGGGGAACACCATGGAATTTGCCGTAGAACCACTGATTCGCTGGTTGCACATCCTGGCCGGTATCACCTGGATCGGCCTGTTGTATTACTTCAATGCGGTGCAGGTGCCGGCGCAAGCTGAAGCCACCGCCGACAAGGATGGCCCCGGCCCCGCGGCCATTGGCAAGTACGTAGCGCCGCGCGCCCTGTTCTGGTTCCGCTGGGCGGCGCTGGTCACCTGGCTGACCGGGGCGGCTTATCTGGCCCACCAGAGCAACTTCCTGGCCGCCTTCGCGCTGGGCCTGACCGAAGCCGGCGGCGCCTATCACACCTACATCGGCATCGGCGCCTGGCTGGGCACCATCATGCTGCTCAACGTGTGGGGCATCATCTGGCCCAACCAGAAAAAGGTGCTGGGCATGAAGCCGGCCAGCGACGAGGAAAAGGCCGTGGCCAAACGCCGCGCATTTCTTGCCTCGCGCACCAATACGCTGCTGTCCATTCCCATGATCCTGTTCATGCTGGCCCCGACCCACGGCCTGCCGCTGATGTTCTGAAGGCAAAACCTTCGCAGGCACAAGAAACCCGGCTTCGGCCGGGTTTTTTGTGTGTCCGTAAACAACAGCGTTTCCATTATGGTTCGGCCTGGAAAGGATTAATGACCGCCACTCCACAAGCGTCAGAATCCTTCACATTACGGGTCGCTATTGTCATTCCGAGAACATGCACGATGGCGGCGATCTGCCCGTCTGGCAGACTCATTGGCCGCCCGGACTTCCTGCGCGCGCCCATCAGTTCACTATAAACAGTTGCCGCCGCATCGTCGTACGGGTGAATCCGGCCTTCAAATGCCCGCGACACGAACAGTCTGAACCTCTCCCTCAATCGCTCCCGCCGCCGTCCGTCCGGCAATATACTCAACCCATACACAATCTCGCCCACCGTCACTGCGGATAAATGCAGGGAACCACTGTCCTGGCGGTTCAACCACTCGATAACCAGCCTGTCAGGCGCGGACTTCATCAGCTCCGAGACCACGTTGGTATCCAGCAGAATCACTCGCCCAGCTCCGGCGGCTTGTGAGGCTGCCCGAGCGGGAGCGTCAAATCAACCCCATGCTCAGGGCCAAACATTTGCAACGCCATATCCCCCAGATGCTCCGGCCCGGCAACCGATTCCCGCAGAATCCGTCGAATCTCTTCCTCCATGGATACACCATGTCGCGCAGCACGAACGCGCAATCGATCAAGCGTCACCCCGTCGATTCTGCGTACACTGAGATTGGCCATTGTCACCTCCGCCCGCATACAGCAACGTATCTGAATGGTGGCAGTTGATAGCATTGCTTTCAGGTGAAAGCACCCCGGGGAAACCGTTGACACCCCTTGTCAGCAAATCCGTATTGCATTCCTCGTCGCCGTACCCTATTTTTATGTTTCGATGAACGGGCCGGAACCGGATGGTTCCGGCCCGTGCGTTTTGCGTGGAATGTGGCTGACAACATGTCCGACTATCTGATGCCTACCTATGCCCGCCTGCCGGTCACCTTTGTCCGGGGTCAAGGCGCGTGGCTGGAAGACGAGCAGGGCGGGCGCTATCTGGATGCGCTGTCCGGCATTGCCGTGTGCGGTCTGGGGCACGCGCATCCGCGCGTAGCCGCCGCCGTGGGCGCGCAGGCCGAAACCCTGGTGCATACCTCCAACCTCTACCGCATCCCGATCCAGGAAACGCTGGGGCAACGCCTGTGTGAACTCAGTGGCATGCAACGTGTGTTTTTCGCCAACTCCGGCGCCGAAGCCAACGAGGCCGCGCTCAAACTGGCCCGTCTGCACGGCCATCGCCGGGGTATCGCCACACCCCGCGTGGTGGTCATGGAGCAGGCCTTTCACGGCCGCACCCTGATGACCCTTAGCGCCACCGGTAACGCCAAAGCGCAAGCGGGTTTCGAGCCGCTGGTCGAGGGCTTTGTGCGCGCCCCGTACAACGACCTGGACGCGGTGGCGGCACTGGCCGGCACGCACGACGACATCGTCGCGGTCATGGTCGAGCCGGTGCAGGGCGAAGGTGGCATCCGTATCCCTGACCCCGGCTACCTGGCCGGCCTGCGTGAGCTTTGCGACAAACACGGCTGGTTGCTGATCTGTGATGAAATCCAGAGCGGTATGGCGCGCACCGGTCGCTGGCTGGCCAGTGACCACGACGCCGCACGCCCGGATGTGGTGACCCTGGCCAAGGCGCTGGGTAACGGCGTGCCCATTGGCGCGTGCATGGCCCGTGGCGAGGCTGCAGAGGTCCTCGGGCCGGGCAGCCACGGCTCCACCTTTGGCGGCAACCCGCTGGCCTGCGCCGCCGCCGGCGCCGTGCTCGACATCATTGTGGGTGACCAACTCGCCACACGCGCCGCCACGCTGGGCGAATACATGCAACAGCAACTGCGTGCCGCACTCGGCGAGCACCCGCGGGTCACCAATATACGCGGCCGCGGCCTGATGCTGGCGGTGGAACTGGATCGCCCGTGCCCGGACCTGGTCAAGCTGGCCCTGGCCGAGGGCCTGCTGATCAATGTCACTGCGGAGCGCGTGATCCGCTTGCTGCCGCCCCTGATCATCACCGACCACGAAGCCGACCAGATCGTCGCCCGTCTGGTGGCCACCATCGGCGCGTGGCAATCCCGCAACGCGGAGGAAC
>SLLK01000094.1 GCA_007134115.1 Gammaproteobacteria bacterium
CCGGCACCACCATGCCCGGCGAAGTACCCCAGGTCACCTGCGGCTTGATCTCCGTGGCATCCAGCTCGACCTCGTGATCAAAGCGGGCATCGGGGTCGGAGTGAAGCTGCCGCCAGGCCTTCACCGCCAACTCCCACTTTTCGCCGGTGGGTGCCATGGGCCGCCCGCGCACGTACTCGATGGTCTTGTCATCCACCGCTACAAAGCCCGCCCGCGCACCGGCCTCGATGGCCATATTGCAAACCGTCATGCGGCCTTCCATGGAGAGGTCTTGAATGGCCTCGCCGGCGAATTCGATGGTGTAGCCGGTGCCGCCGGCGGTGCCGATGTGGCCGATGATACTGAGCATGATGTCCTTGGCGGTGATGCCCGGCGCCACATGGCCGTTCACCCGCACGCGCATGCTCTTCGACTTCTTCATCACCAGCGTCTGCGTGGCCAGCACATGCTCCACGTCGGAGGTGCCTATACCGAAAGCAAGTGCACCGAAGGCGCCGTGCGTGGCGGTATGCGAATCACCACAGACAATGGTCATACCCGGCTGGGTCAACCCCTGCTCCGGCCCGATGATATGCACGATGCCCTGGCGCGGGTCGTTCATATCAAACTTGCGGATACCGAATTCCTCGCAGTTATGATCCAGCGCCTCGAGCTGCGCCCGCGAAACCGGATCCGCAATACCCAGCTTGCGATGCAGCGTGGGCACGTTGTGATCGGGCACCGCGAGATTGGCATCCACACGCCACGGCTTGCGGCCGGCCAGGCGCAACCCTTCAAAGGCCTGCGGCGAAGTCACCTCGTGCACCAGTTGCCGGTCGATATACAACAGGCTGCTGCCGTCATCGCGATTCTCGATCACGTGCGAGTCCCACAACTTGTCGTAGAGTGTTTTTGCGCTCATCACATCACCTCTGTTGATGCCTGAATTGTAGTGCGCGACCATCAATAACTCCAATTCATTCTTTTTATCTTTTGCATTCCTTTACGGAATGCTTATCATCAGCTTCATGGACATCCAGAACCTGCAGGCCTTCGTACACGTCGCCGACACCGGCTCCTTCTCGCGCGCCGGCGAATCGCTGCATCTCACCCAGCCGGCCATCAGCAAACGGGTCGCTGCCCTTGAGACCCAGTTGCAGGCCTCACTGTTCGATCGTATCGGCCGCCAGGTAGCCCTCACCGAGGCCGGGCGGGCGTTATTGCCGCGCGCCCGGCGCATCCTGCTGGAGTTGCAGGATACCCGCCGCGCCCTGTCGCGCCTGGGCGAGCAGGTCAGCGGGCCATTGATCATGGGCACCAGTCATCACCTGGGGCTGCACCGCCTGCCGCCGGTGCTGCGCGAGTTCACCCTGCGCTACCCGGAAGTGGACCTGGATATACGCTTCATGGAGTCTGAAGCCGCCGCCCACGCGGTAGAGCGCGGCGACCTGGAGCTCGCGGTCATCACCCTGCCCCTGCAGCCCGCGCCATCGCTGGCCACCCGCTGCGTGTGGCCGGACCCGCTGGTCGTTGCCGTGGCAGCGGACCACCCGCTGGCCAAACACCCGGCGCCCGGGGCAACCGCACTGGGCGGCTGGCCGTGTATTCTGCCCGATCACAGCACCTACACGCGCATTCTCATTGACACCGCTTTTGCCGATCTGGGCGTGACATTACAGCCACGGCTGTCCACCAATTACCTGGAAACCATCCGCATGCTGGTATCCATCGGCATCGGCTGGGGCATGCTGCCGCAGAGCATGGTCGGGGACTCACTGGTCACTCTCACCCCGCCGGGCATTCACATCAGCCGCGAGCTGGGCGTGGTCCGGCATCGCGAACGCAGCCTCTCGCGCGCCGGCGAGGAACTGCTGGGGCTGCTCGGCGTGCCCGCCGCCGTCGCCTGACAGCCGCCTGATCTGGTCGTCAGGCCCCCTCCGCCCTATACTGCCCCAGACTGTCGCGCCCCGGAAAAAGGACACGCATGAGCATTCTGCAGCTGCCCCACGCCCCGCCCGAGGTGATTCTCATCGACTGGCACGCCACCCTGGTGGATACGCACGATGCCATGTACCACGCCGTCGACGATGTACTGCCCAAACTCCGCGAGCTGGGACTGACCGAGCATCTGCTCACAGCGGACCAGTCCAAGACCATCGAGGATGCACGCCTGGTCAAGTACGTGCAGGAGCACAAGCGCCTGCACCCCAAGATCAAGGCCCAGCGCAAGATCTCGCGCACCGACATCTTCGAGGTCCTGTTCGGCGCCAACACCGATGCCAAGCGCCGGGCCCATCAAGCCTTCGACAACTCCTATCGAAAATATGTGGGCGAAGTACGCCCGCTGGAGCCGGACATACGCGAACAACTGGAACGGCTGCGCGGCCTGGGCATCCGGCTCGGCCTGATTTCCAACCGCAACCGCGAATTTATGGAGCACGAACTGTCCATCGTCGAAGGCACCGGCTGGCAGGACCTGTTCGAGACCATGGCCTGCGGCAGCGACGTACGCCACCGCAAACCGTCGCCCGATCTGTTGCTCAAGGCGCTGGACGATCTGGGCCGCCCCGCCGACGAGCACTGCTGGTATGTGGGCGACAGCACCACCGACGTCGTCGCCGCCAAGCAGGCGGACGTCACCGCGATCTTCTACAACGGCGCCGGCTGGGACCAGACCTGGATCGACAAGATATTCCCCGGCACCGTGCGCCACCCGCACCGCCCCGACGGTGTCGTGCAATCCATAGGTCAACTGGTCGACCTGGCACGCCGCCTGATCGCCCAGCACAAGCGGGTTGACCGGGCACGGGTGGGCGAAGCCTGAGGCCAGAGAAAAATGGTCGAGAGAACCGGCGCCTGACCCGGCTGCCTCAACGGGGCCATCATCCCCACCGGCCCCGATGTTGTCCGGCCTCACCAGCGCCGGACGGTTTTCTATCACCTGGCACCCTCGAATCAAGCCTTCTCAGTCCCGGTAACCTCGAATATCAAGACCTAACCGCCAGGAAATACCTGCAGAGACAGCAACGAACAAGTCGAAACGCCTGAAAAGATTGGCACGTGGCCAATCAAATGGTGGATGTCCTTGTTTCGACTTTGTCCCGTTGTCCTGGGAAGCGCAAATTGAAGACGAAGGCCTCGCCATCATCGCTTGCATCCTCGTTCGGCTCGGTCCTACCAAAGGCGTCTGACTCCCAGCGCCATATCACGTCGCCGCTGGTGTCG
>SLLK01000183.1 GCA_007134115.1 Gammaproteobacteria bacterium
TCCGCAGATCCTGTGCGCTTTGTGGACGCCTGCCAGGGACCGCTCACACAGAATGTCGCACAGGCCGCCGGGGATTTTCTGCTGCGTCGTGGTGACGGTTACTATGCCTATCAACTGGCGGTGGTGGTCGACGACGGCTGGCAGCGGATTAACCAGATCGTGCGCGGCGCCGATCTGCTGACCTCCACGCCCCGACAGATCTACCTGCAGCAACTGCTGGGGCTGCCCCGGCCCGACTATCTGCATATTCCCCTGGCGGTCAGTTCAAACGGGCCCAAGCTGAGCAAGCGTCTGGCCTCGCGCAGCGTGGATACCTGGTCCCCGGCAACGGCGCTGGCCATGGCACTGGCATTCCTGCATCAGCCGTTGCCCGACGACGCCACCCGGCAAGCGCCGGCCACGTTACTCTCCCATGCCCTGCAGGTATGGGACAGCAGTGCCGTACCGCCCCTGGGCGAATACCCGGCGCCGGCGGCCGCACAGCGTTGATCGGGACTGCCGGCCAGCGGGCATGCGCTGCTGGAAACGACGGGTTTCATCAGGTACAAATGGGGGCTATCAGGCGATGTCCGCCGCGACCGAAAAAAATACAGTAAGGAGCCATCCATGAGCGACAAGGTCTATCCGGTGCCGTCGGCAACCGCCCAACACGCGCATATCGATGAGGCGACTTACCACGCCATGTACCATCGGTCCATAGAGGACCCGGAGGGCTTCTGGGCCGAACAGGCCACACACTTCCTGGACTGGTATCACCCGTGGGACCAGGTCCTGGACTGGGATTACCACAAGGCCCACATCCGCTGGTTCAGGGGCGCCCGCCTCAATGTGTGTCACAACTGTGTGGACCGTCATCTGGAGCAGCGCGGCGATCAAACGGCGATTCTGTGGGAAGGCGACGAGCCGGACCAGGATGATCGTATCAGTTACCGCGAGCTTCACGAGCGGGTCAGCCGCCTGGGCAACGCACTGCGCAGCCGCGGCGTGAACAAGGGTGACCGGGTGTGTATTTACATGCCCATGATTCCGGAAGCGGCCGTGGCCATGCTCGCCTGCGCACGCATCGGCGCCGTGCACTCGGTGGTGTTTGGCGGTTTCTCGCCGGAATCGCTCAAGGATCGCATCCAGGATTCCGAGTGTTCGCTGGTGATCACTGCCGATGAGGGCGTGCGCGGCGGCAAGATAATTCCGCTGAAGAGCAACGTGGACACCGCCCTGGCCGACTGTCCCGGCGTGCACACCACGATCGTGGTCAAACGCACCGGTGGCGATATTGCCTGGCACAAGCAGCGTGACGTCTGGTACGACGAGTTGGTCGCCGCCGCCGATCCGCAGTGCCCCCCGGAAGAAATGGACGCGGAGGACCCGCTGTTCATCCTCTACACTTCGGGCTCCACCGGCAAACCCAAGGGGGTACTGCACACCACCGGCGGCTATCTGCTGCAGACGGCGATCACCCATCGCTACATCTTTGACTACCATGACGGCGACATTTACTGGTGCGGCGCTGACGTCGGCTGGGTGACCGGTCATTCCTATATTGTCTACGGGCCACTGGCCAATGGCGCGACCACGGTGATGTTCGAGGGTGTGCCCACTTACCCCTCCCCGGCCCGCTTCTGGGAAGTCATCGACAAACACCAGATCAATATCTTCTATACCGCCCCCACCGCGCTGCGCGCGCTGATGGGCCAGGGCAATGAACCGCTGCAGAACACCAGCCGAAAGAGCCTGCGACTGCTGGGCTCGGTGGGCGAACCCATCAATCCGGAGGCCTGGGAATGGTATTACCACCAGGTGGGTGAAGGCCGTTGCCCCATCGTCGATACCTGGTGGCAGACCGAAACCGGCGGCATTCTGATCTCGCCCCTGCCCGGCGCCACCGCACTCAAACCGGGCTCAGCCACGCTGCCTTTTTTCGGCGTGCAACCGGCGCTGCTCGACGAGCAGGGACAGGAAATACAGGGACCGGGCAGCGGCAGTCTGGTGCTCAAGTTTCCGTGGCCGGGCCAGATGCGCACGGTCTACGGCGACCACCAGCGCTTCTTTGATACCTATTTTTCGGCCTTCCCGGGATACTATTTCTCCGGCGACGGGGCCCGTCGCGACGAAGACGGTTATTACTGGATCACCGGCCGCGTCGATGACGTACTCAACGTATCCGGGCACCGGCTCGGCACCGCCGAGGTGGAAAGTGCACTGGTGCTGCACAAGGCGGTATCCGAAGCTGCCGTGGTGGGCTATCCGCACGACATCAAGGGGCAGGGTATCTATGCCTATGTCACCCCCATGAAAGGGGTACAGCCCGACGATGCGCTCAAGAAAGAACTGGTCGATCTGGTGAGCAGCGAAATCGGCGCCATCGCCCGGCCCGATGTGATCCAGTGGGCGCCGGGACTGCCCAAGACCCGCTCGGGCAAGATCATGCGGCGTATACTGCGCAAGATCGCCGCCGACGAACTGGACAATCTCGGCGACACCACCACACTGGCCGATCCGGCGGTGGTGGATGAACTCATTGCCAACCGCAACGCCTGAGCCATCGCCAGGGATGGCGTCAGCCCATGCACTTTGATCGCCACCATCAACAACCCTGCCCGACTGGAGACCATCCATGCGTGACGTTGTGATCGTCGCTGCCACCCGCACCGCTGTAGGTCGCTTCGGCGGCAGTCTGGCGGATATGCCTGCCCATCAACTCGGCGCTGCGGTAATCACCGATCTGCTCAAACGCACCGGCGTGGACGCCGCCAGCGTGGAGGAAGTCATCATGGGGCAGGTGCTGACTGCCGGGGCGGGCCAGAATCCGGCGCGGCAGGCATCTATTGCCGCCGGCCTGCCGCATGAGGTGCCCGCCATGACCATCAACAAGGTCTGCGGCAGCGGGCTCAAGGCCGTGCATCTGGCGGCCCAGGCCATCAAGTGCGGAGATGCCGATATTGTGATCGCCGGTGGCCAGGAGAACATGAGCCGGGCGCCCCACTTCCTCGCAGGCTCGCGCAATGGCCAGCGCATGGGGGACTGGAAGCTGCAGGACAGCATGATCGTCGACGGCCTGTGGGATGCCTTTAATGACTATCACATGGGGCGTACAGCAGAGAATCTGGCAGAGCGCTACGGGGTGGACCGTGCGGCGCAGGACGCCTTCGCGCTACGCTCCCAGCATCGCGCCGAAGCAGCCATCCGTGAACAGCGTTTCCGTGAGGAAATCGTTGCCGTGGACATCCCCCAACGCAAGGGTGATCCGGTATCTTTCGATACCGATGAGTTCCCGCGCGCAGGTGTCACGCCGACGGACCTGCAGAAACCCGGACCCGCCTTTGTCCGCGACGGCAGCGTGACCGCCGCCAACGCCTCGGGACTGAACGACGGTGCCGCCGCAGTGATGGTGATGTCCGCCGACAAGGCCAAAGAACTCGGCCTTGTCCCGCTGGCACGGATCGCCGGCTACGCCAGTGCCGGCGTGGACCCGGCCGTCATGGGCCTGGGTCCGGTACCGGCGACCCGGCGTTGCCTGGAAAAATCGGGCTGGCAACTCGACGAACTGGACCTGATTGAAGCCAACGAAGCCTTTGCAGTGCAGTGCCTGGCGGTACAACAGGAACTGGGCTGGGATGACGAGCGAGTCAACGTCAACGGCGGCGCCATTTCACTGGGTCACCCCATCGGCGCTTCCGGCACACGGATTCTGGTCAGCTTGTTGCACGAAATGGCACGAACAGAGGTCCGGCGCGGGCTGGCGACACTGTGCATTGGCGGCGGACAGGGTGTGGCCATCACCGTGGAGCGCGCATCTGCCGGCTGAATCAAGCCATAAACACTTACTACCGTATTTGCCGCGTCAATAGATGTAACAATGGTCGCGCACGCCCTTGAACCCGGCGTTTGCGCGGCTCCCCACCTCTGCGTTTCCACTGTGAACCCCAAAGCCGGTATGGGTACCGGCTGCAGCGTCGCTTGCGCACGCCCCCAATCATAGTTTTTGTGAATAGTAGTTCAATAAGGGATTGACAAGATAAAATAACATGCTATTCTTCACACTCAACGTAGCGCCTCAACGGCTTGCAACGTAAGTCAGTTTCTCCCCCGCCGGGGCACAGCCCCGGCACGCACTCTGCCCCCTTCCCCCAAGGGGGCATTTTTTTGTCTGCAAAAACGCGCCCCCCTCCGGGGAAGCGCTGATCGCAGTCACAAAAAAGCCCGGGCGATGCCCGGGCTTTCGCTTGCACATGGTCAGGCGCCGCGCGATCAACCGGCCTGCTGGCTGCGCTCGGCTTCGGTAATCGCCTTCATGCTCAACCGGATGCGGCCCTGCTTGTCGACCTCAAGTACCTTGACGTCGACCATGTCGCCTTCGGACAGCTTGTCGGCCACCGACTCCACCCGTTCGTCGGAGATCTGGGAGATATGCACCAGTCCGTCCTTGCCCGGCATGATGGTGACAAAGGCACCGAAATCCATCAGCTTGGCGACCTTGCCACGGTAAATCATACCCACTTCCACGTCCTGGGTGATCAGTTCCACCCGACGACGGGCCTCTTCACCGGCGGCCTTGTCTACAGATGCGATACGGATGGTTCCGTCATCCTGAATATCAATATTGGCGCCGGTTTCTTCGGTAATCGAACGAATCGTAGCGCCACCCTTGCCAATCACATCGCGGATCTTGTCCGGATCGATGCGCAGCGACAGGATACGCGGCGCCCACTCGGACATATCCTCGCGGGGCTTGTCGATGACCTTGCCCATTTCGCCCAGGATATGCATGCGGCCTTCCTGCGCCTGGCGCAGTGCCTGATCCATGATTTCGCGGGTGATCCCCTGGATCTTGATATCCATCTGCAGCGCGGTCACCCCTTCACTGGTGCCGGCCACCTTGAAATCCATATCGCCCAGATGGTCCTCGTCACCCAGAATATCCGACAGCACCGCGAAGCGATCGCCTTCCTTGATCAGGCCCATCGCGATACCCGCCACCGGGGCCTTGACCGGCACGCCGGCGGCCATCAACGACAGACTGGTGCCGCACACGGTCGCCATCGAACTCGAGCCGTTGGACTCGGTGACTTCGGAAACCACCCGGATCACGTAGGGAAAATCGTCCATTTCCGGCATCACGGCCTGCACGCCGCGCTTGGCGAGTTTACCGTGGCCAATCTCACGACGCTTGGGGCCACCGATAAAGCCGGTTTCACCCACGCAGTAAGGCGGGAAGTTGTAGTGCAGCATGAAGGAGTCGCGGTGCTCACCCTCCAGCGCATCAATAATTTGCGCATCACGCCCGGTGCCCAGCGTAGTCACCACCACTGCCTGGGTTTCACCCCGTGTGAACACGGCCGAGCCGTGCGTGCGCGGCAGCGCATCCACAGCCACATCAATGGGCCGGATAGTTTTGGTATCACGACCATCTATACGCGGATGACCGGCCAGCACATGCTCGCGCACCTGGCGTTTCTCCAGGGCGCCCAGGGCGTCCTTGACCTGATCGCGGCTCCAGGCGCTCTCTTCCTCGCCAGCCAGCTTTTCCAGCAGGGCAGTGCGAATTTCACCCAGACGCGAATTGCGAGCCTGCTTCTCGGTAATGGTGTAGGCCTCGGCCACGTCTTTCCCGGCCGCATCGGCCACCGCCTTTTCCAGCTCGGCCGGCGTGCCCAGGGGCTGCCAGTCCCACTTCGGCTTGCCTGCCTCGGCGGTCAGTTCGTTAATCGCCTTGATCACAACCTGCATCTGCTCGTGACCGAACATCACGGCGCCCAGCATCACGTCTTCAGGTAACTCGGACGCTTCGGACTCCACCATCAGCACCGCGTCGGCAGTACCGGCCACCATCAGGTCCAGACGGGATTGCTTGAGCTGGTCGGCGGTCGGGTTCAGCACATACTCACCGTCGAGATAGCCGACCCGCGCACCACCGATGGGTCCCTGGAACGGCATGCCCGACAGCGACAGCGCAGCGGACGCACCGATCATGGCGGGCAAATCAGAATCCACATCCGGATTCACTGACAACACCGTGGCGATCACCTGGACTTCGTTGGTAAAGCCCTTGGGAAACAGCGGACGAATGGGCCGGTCAATCAGGCGGCAGGTCAGGGTTTCCTTCTCACTGGGGCGACCCTCGCGCTTGAAGAAACCACCCGGAATACGACCAGCAGCGTACGTGCGTTCCTGGTAATTGACCGTGAGCGGGAAAAACGGCCGACCCGGCTCGCTTTCACGCTGACCGACGGCTGTGACCAGCACCACGGTATCGCCCATATTAACCACCACTGATCCGGTCGCCTGTCGCGCAATGCGACCGGTTTCCAGGGTGACTGTGTGTTGCCCGTACTCGAAGCTCTTGCTACTGATAGTCACAACTTATCCTTCCATCCTTCACCTGAGACGGCTGCTCCCGCCACCTGGCGGGTCCGTCAGTTAACGTCATTAACACCATGGGAAAATCGGGGCGCGGGCAAACCGCAATGCACCGGCGCGCGCGGAGCCAGCGCACACGATGGCCAAAAACGAAGAAATACCAGGGAGTATACGGAGCGAGCGCCGGCAGCGGGCGTCGCGCAACTCATGCGCCCCGGCGCCGGGGAAAGGCGCCGGAGAAAAACAGATTGACAGGCCAGCTCCGGATTGCGGGTTCATAACCGACGACTCCGGCAGGCAGCGCTCATTCAGCGGCGCAGACCAAGACGGCCAATCAGTTCCTGATAACGCCCGTGGTCATTACGCTTGAGATAATCGAGCAGCTTGCGCCGCTGGTTGACCATCTTCAACAGACCCCGCCGGGAGTGATGATCATGCTTGTGTTCGGCGAAATGATCGGTCAGGTGGGTAATACGCGCGGTCAACAAGGCCACCTGTACTTCAGGCGAACCGGTATCGCTGCCGGAGCGTTTGTGCTCACCCACGATCTGTGTCTTCTGCTCGGTGCTCAGAGGCATCGTCGCTCCTGCTGCATTCATGCTGGTGTTTTGCAAGGCCGGTATTGTAGCCGCGCACGACGCAGCACACAAGGGACCGGAACAATTCAGTCAACAACCGACAACGGCCTTTCAGCCGCTGACGGCACTCATCATGCGACGCGGCGCTACACGCCCGTCATCAAGGACTTCGCCCATGCCGATGAAGCCCCGCTGCGCCTCATATACCCGGACCCAGCCGTTTGCCGGCGCGGTGGGCACCAGCACCGGGTTGCCGCGGCGCAGGTAAAAGGCCGTATCGCGCCCCAGTTCCACCGCCGGCCATTGTTCCAGGGCACTGTCCACTGACAGCAACAGGCGATCCAGACCGGCCACACTGTCGCGCTCGGCCACCTGTTCAAGCTCTTCCTGCGTCCACATCCGCTGCGTCTGGTAAGGACCCACCCCGACCCGGCGCAATTCAACCACATGTCCGCAGCTATCTGCCGCCGCCGCCAGGTCCTCGGCCAGCACACGCACATAGGTGCCCTTGCTGCAGTGCACATCCAGCGTCACCCGGGTTTCGGTGCGCTGTACCAGGCTCAGATCGTGGATAGTAATGGAACGCGCCTCACGCTCCACCTCCAGTCCCTGGCGGGCCAGCCGGTAGAGGCGTTCCCCCTTGTGTTTGAGCGCCGAATACATCGGCGGCACCTGGGAGACGTCACCCACAAAATCGGGCAACAGCTGTTCAACACGGGCGGCTGTGTCGTCTGCCACGGGCAAGCGCTCGATCACCTCGCCCTCAGCATCGCCGGTTGCGGTGCGCTCACCCAGCGCCAGGGTCACACGGTAGCGCTTGTCGGCGTCGAGCAGAAAGGCCGACACTTTGGTGGCATTACCCAGACAGACCGGCAACATCCCGGTAGCCAGCGGATCCAGGTTGCCCGTGTGGCCTGCCTTGGCGGCGCCGTAGAGGCGCTTGACGCCTTGCAGGGCGGCATTGGAGGACAGGCCCGCAGCCTTGTCGAGCAACAGGATACCGTCAATGGCGCGGCCTTTACGGCGGGCATTGCGACGACTCATATCACCTCCGCAACACCGCCGGGACATACCCGCATGGCAGCCATGTGCCCGTCACTCCTGATCGTCCCCGTCCTTGCGGTCCGACGCACGGGCCCGGGCAATCAACTGGTCCATATGCTGCGCGTGGTCCAGCCCCTGATCGTAATGAAAGCGCAGTTGCGGCACGGTGCGGATCTTCATCCGCTTGCCCAGCAGCCGACGCAAGAAACCCGCCGCACCGGTCAACACCTGCAGGCGTTGTTGATTATCCCGGGTATCACCGAGAAAAGAGACGTAGACATCACTCCATGCCAGATCCCTGGACACGTCCACATCGGTGACCGTCACCGGCCCCAGCCGCGGATCCTTGATCTCTTCAAGAATCAGACCGCTGAGTTCGCGACGCACCTGCTCGGCAACGCGCCGATGACGGGGAAAGTCTCTGGCCATGACCGGCTCCGGGGCCTGATCAGCCCTGCGGCTGCTCTTCGGTGCGCTCAAACACTTCGATCTGGTCACCGGGCTGCACGTCATTGTAGTTCTTCACGCCAATGCCGCACTCCACGCCCGATTTGACCTCACGCACGTCGTCCTTGAAACGGCGCAGTGATTCCAGCTCGCCCTCGAACACCACCACGTTGTCACGCAGCACACGAATCGGGTTGGCCCGCTTGACCACCCCGTCGACGACCAGACAACCGGCCACCGCACCCAGTTTGGACGAGCGGAATACGTCGCGAACCTCGGCGATACCGGTGATGGTCTCGCGCACGACCGGCTTCATCATGCCGGTAATCGCACCACGCACATCATCAATGGCTTCGTAGATCACGCTGTAGTAACGCAGATCCACGCCGTGCTCCTGCACCATCTTGCGTGCGGCGGCATCGGCACGCACGTTGAAGCCGATGATGATGGCCTCGGAGGCCAGCGCCAGGTTGATGTCGGATTCGGTAATACCGCCCACCCCGGAAGACACGATCTTGACCGCCACTTCCTCATTGGACAGCTGTTCCAGAGCGCCCTGCAGGGCTTCGGCACTGCCCTGCACATCCGCCTTGACCACCAGATTGAGGCTGCTGGTCTCACCTTCGCCCATGCGGTTGAACACGTCTTCGAGATTGGCCGCCTGCTGGCGCGCCAGCTTGACGTCGCGGTACTTGCCCTGGCGATGCAACGCGACTTCACGCGCCTTGCGTTCATCCGCCATAACCACCAGATCATCCCCGGCGTTGGGCGTACCCGACAGACCCAGCAATTGCACCGGCGTAGAAGGTCCGGCGTGCTTGATCTGCTTGCTCGCCTGATCGAACATGGCGCGCACACGGCCGAACTCCTGGCCGCACAAGACGATATCGCCTGCCTTGAGGGTGCCTTTCTGGATCAATACCGTGGCCACCGGACCCCGTCCCTTGTCCAGCGTGGACTCGACCACCGTGCCCTGGGCAGGCCCTGCGGCGGGCGCCTTGAGCTCCAGCACTTCGGCCTGCAACAGCACGCCTTCCAGCAGATCCTCTACCCCGTCACCGGCCAGCGCCGAGATGGGCACCACCATGGTATCGCCACCCCAGTCTTCGGGAATCAACTCATGCTTGACCAGCTCGTTCTTGACCCGCTCAGGGTCAGCCTCCGGCTTGTCCATCTTGTTGATGGCAACAATCATCGGCACACCGGCGGCGCGCGAATGCTGAATGGCCTCTATGGCCTGCGGCATCAAGCCGTCATCGGCGGCAACCACGAGAATCACAATGTCGGTCACACCCGCGCCGCGCGCGCGCATGGCGGTGAACGCGGCATGGCCGGGCGTATCCAGGAAGGTGATCTCGCCACCACTGACCGGCACCCTGTAGGCACCGATATGCTGGGTAATCCCGCCGGCCTCACGCGCGGCAACCTTGGTGCGCCGTATATGATCAAGCAGGGTGGTCTTGCCATGATCGACGTGACCCATCACGGTAACCACCGGTGAGCGCGGTTCGGGCTCGCCGTAATCGGCCGCGGTGCCCTCCTCCAGCATTTGCTCCTCGGTCGCCTCGTCGCTCAGCATTTTGGCGTTGTGGCCCATTTCCTCGACCACCAGCGCGGCGGTCTCCTGGTCGATCACCTGGTTGATGGTCGCCATGGCGCCCATCTGCATCATGCTCTTGATGACCTCGCTGGCCTTGACGGCCATCTTCTGCGCCAGATCGGCCACGGTGATGGTCTCGGGAATGGTCACATCACGCACCACTGGCGCGGTGGGACGCTCGAAACCGTGCGGATTGGCATCCTGTTGCGGCCGCGCACGGCCGCCCTTGCCGCCCTTCTTGCGGCGCTTGGCAGCGCCCTCGGCCACATGCAGTTCCTGGCGACCATACTTGGTCACACCCCGCTGGTCGCCGTCGCCGCCGGCGCGCCGGCCCTTGCCACGCCGGCGGCGGGTATCCTCGGCGCTACCGGGGGCTGCCCGGGACGCATCGGCAGCCGCGGCCTTTTCGGCCTCCTGGCGCTTGAGCTCTTCCTCGGCCGCCTTCTTCGCCGCCTCGGCCTCGGCTTCACGTTCCGCCGCTTCTTTCTGTTCGGCTTCCCGCTCCCGTTGTTCATCTTCCTGCTTGCGCTGCGCTTCCTGTTCGCGCGCCTGCTCGGCCTCTACAACTTCCTGCTGCTCGGCTTCCTTGCGCGCCCGTTCGGCTTCCTCGCGCGCCTGCTGCTCGGCCTGCTTCGCCGCTTCTTCATCGGCGCGCGCGCGCTCCTCTTCCTCGATCACGCTGCGCTTGACGTAAGTGCGCTTCTTGCGCACTTCCACGCTCACCGTTTTGCTGGGAGCACCACGGCCCTGACCACCAAGCCGCAACTCACTGGTCGATTTGCGCTTGAGCGTAATCTGGCGGGGCCCGGCATCCTTGTCGTCCGAGCCGCGCACCTTGCGCAGATGGGCCAGAAGCTGTGACTTCTCTTCTTCAGTGATCTTCTGATCCGGGTCCTTGACCTCCAGACCGGCAGCACCAAACTGCCCGATCAATCGATCCACCGGGATCCCGACCGCTTCCGCGAACTGTTTTACCGTGACTTCTGCCATCTATGCCGTCCCCCGGAGCCTGTTACTTCGACTGCTGGTCCTGATCCGCGAACCACGGTGCCCGTGCCGTCATGATCAGTTCCGCCGCGCGCTCCTGATCCAGCCCCTCGATTTCCAGCAGGTCATCTACCGCCTGCTCGGCCAGATCTTCCATGGTGATAATTCCATGGCTGGCCAGTTTGTGCGCCAGTTCCGTGTCCATGCCGTCCATGGTCAACAGATCATCGGCCGGCTGGGCGCGCTCCTCGCCCGCAATTTCCTGCGCCAGCAACGCATCACGCGCGCGATCACGCAGTTCCTGCACGATATTCTCGTCGAACTCCTCGATCTCCAGCAATTCACTCAGCGGCACGTAGGCCACTTCTTCAAGACTGGAAAAACCTTCCTGTGCCAGCACTCCGGCCAGCTCCTCGTCCACATCCAGTGCACGCATGAACAGTTCGCTCAGCGCGCGGGCCTCGGCTTCGCTCTTCTCTTCGGCCTGGGATTCGTTCATGACATTAAGTTCCCAGCCCACCAGTTCACTGGCCAGGCGCACGTTCTGTCCACCGCGCCCGATTGCCTGGGAGAGCTTTTCTTCCTCTACGGCGATATCCATGCTGTGGGAATCTTCATCCACCACGATGGACACCACCTCGGCCGGCGACATGGCGTTGATCACGAACTGCACCGGATTCTCGTCCCACAGGATGATATCGATGCGTTCCCCGGCCAGTTCGTTGGATACTGTCTGTACACGCGACCCACGCATGCCCACACAGGCGCCCACCGGATCCACCCGGGGGTCGTTGCTCTTGACCGCGATCTTGGCGCGCAGGCCCGGGTCGCGGGCGGCGCCGAGGATTTCGATCAGGCCCTGCCCCACTTCAGGCACTTCCAGTTTGAACAACTCAATGAGGAATTCCGGCGCCGTGCGGCTGACGAACAACTGCGGGCCACGCGGCTCGGAACGCACCTCTTCGAGGTAGCCGCGCAGGCGGTCACCGGCGCGTACCGGTTCGCGCGGAATCATCTTGGCGCGCGGCACCAGTGCCTCGGCGTTGCCGCCCAGATCCAGCAGGATGCCGCTGCGTTCAATGCGCTTGACGATACCCATGATGAGCTCGCCGACGCGGCCCTCGTAGGCTTCCACCACTTGCGCCCGCTCGGCATCGCGCACTTTCTGCACAATCACCTGCTTGGCGGTCTGCGCCGCA
>SLLK01000301.1 GCA_007134115.1 Gammaproteobacteria bacterium
CCGAGATGTGTCCGGCCAACGGTTGCGGCATGATCGTCGATGTACACGGGTTCGGCATGGATGCGCAGTTGCAGGACATGCACACCGAACTGTCCCGGCTCGGACCGGAGCATGGCTATGTGGTTGTGCAACCGTCGGCGCCCGGCGAGCGCGGCGAGGCCGCGTGGTCGCCGGACCATGACACGCAGGTACATGCGCTGCTGTCGCGTGTCATAGAGGGCTACGATCTTGATCGTGACCGCGTGCACATGACGGGTTATTCGCAGGGTGGTTTCATGACCTGGCGTTTCCTGTGCGAGCACGCGGATATGCTGGCCTCGGTCGCGCCCAACGCCGCTGGCGTGCGTGATGGCTACAGCTGCGAGTTTGCCGAGGACCGGATGCCTGCATCTGAAGTCCCCGTGCTGCAGGTTCACGGCACCACCGACGGACTGGTGCCGCTGGCCAGTGCCGAAGCCATGCGCGAAGCCGTACGCCAGGCATGGGCGCTGGACGAGGTGCATACACTGATCGATGAGCCGGACTACACCTGGACGCGCTACCGCAACAATCGGGGTACAGTGTACGAATTCGTGCAATTCGACTGGGAAACCGATTTTGCCCTGGATGACCGGCCGCTGGGCGGGCATTGTTTCCCGGGCAGTGACGCGTTTCTGGGCTGTGGTGCGGATACTGCTTTCCACTGGGGCGAAGCGGTGATTGCGTTTTTCCGCGAACATCCTGTCCGATAAACCGGAGTGCGTGATGAGACATGCCGGATACTGGTTGGTACTGCTGCTGGGCATTCTGCTTGGCGCCGGCGCTATGGCGTTCTGGCAGGCGAGCGAGAGCCCGCCCGCGTACGATTACGCCACCACGCCTGAACATGAGTTACAGGCCTCTCTGCAGCAAAAGGCGGACTACTTGCAGCGCCTCAACGTGAATGCCGAGGAAGGGCTGCGGCAGGACCTGTTGACCGAGGTCGCGCTGGACGCGGAGTTGTTGTGGCAGCGTCTGCAGGACGGCGCGCATGAAGATGAAGCCGCGCGCCAGCGCACCCTGCGCTTGTTGCGGCTGGTTGCCGTGCAGGGCGAGAAGTACCCGGCCGCCAAGTGGCAGAATAACCGTCAGCTGCAACATATCTTTGAGGCGGCATTGAGCGATGATCCCGAGCATGCGCAAGCGTTGCGCGCGCGTGCCTGGGATACGCCCTGGTGGTCGAATGACTGATGAATGGCCGCAGCGCATCGTTTGCCTGACCGAGGAAACCACCGAAACGCTGTATCTGCTCGGCGAGCAGGATCGTATAGTGGGTATTTCCGGTTTTACCGTGCGCCCGGCCCGGGCACGCAAGGAAAAACCGAAGGTATCGGCCTTCACCAGCGCCAAAATCGAGCGCATTCTGGATCTCGCGCCCGACCTGGTGCTGGGCTTTTCCGACATGCAGGCCGACATTGCCGCCGAGCTGGTGCGCCGGGGCGTGGAGGTGCACATTTTCAATCACCGCTCGGTGGCCGGCATTTTCGGCATGATGCGCATGTTGGGGGCCATGGTGGGGGCTGGCGAAGGCGCCCGTGAGTTGTGTGCGCGTCTGGAGCAGGGCCTGGTCGATATACGTCAGTCGGCGGCCCGCTTGCCGCGCCGACCCAGAGTGTATTTCGAGGAGTGGGACGAGCCGCAGATTTCCGGCATCCGCTGGGTTTCCGAACTGGTCGAAATCGCCGGCGGGCAGGAGTGTTTTCCCGAGTGCGCGCAGGCCTCGCTTGCGCGCGGCAGGATCATTGCCGACCCGGCGGAAGTGGTGCGGCGGCAGCCGGATATTGTGATCGGCTCCTGGTGCGGCAAGAAATTCCGCCCCGATCATGTGGCCGCCCGCCCGGGTTGGGATGCGGTGCCGGCGGTCGCCGGCGGTCACCTGTACGAAGTCAAATCACCCCTGATCCTGCAGCCCGGCCCGGCGGCACTGACCGACGGTGTGGCGGCCCTGCACGATATCATTTGCCGCTGGAGCGAGGCCGCCTGAGGTCCTTGAGAGTGTGCCGCACTGCGGCGACTGGATTTTGCCTTGCGGCAGCGCTATACGTGATACTCGGGGTGGTGAAAAATAAGCATAAAGGAGGTCGGGCTACCGCAGCACATCGGGTGGCCTCGTGATGCGCTTGACTCTCGCGATTGAAGACCCGGCGCAGCGCTTGCGCCTGCGGCGCCTGTTACAGGCCCTGGCAGGTGGTGCCCTGCATACGCTGGTGGTGATTGCGCTGTATTGGCTGGGGCTTTTCCGCCTGTCGCTGGAAGCCTTCGTGCTGATGTGGGTTTTGCTGTGGGCCGGTCACTTGTCATTTCTGGGTTATCTGCTTGCCGGGCGCAACCGTGGCCTGCGCGATCCCAGCATGACCTTGCCGCTGATGCTGTGGTCGACCACGGCGATCATGGTCACCGTGTACTTCGCGGACGCCCTGCGTCCCGTGCTGTTGCTGATTTTTCCGGCTTCCATGGTGTTTGGCGCCTTCCAGCTTAACCGCAGGCAGTATTGGCTCGCCGGCGGCTACGCCGTGCTGTGTTATGCCCTGGTCATTGCGCTGCTGGCCTGGCGTCACCCGGCAGTGATCAATCTGTGGTACGAGTTGCTGGTGTTCGTGACCTTTGTCTATGCCACGGTCGCCATGTCGCAACTGGGCTATGAAATCAGTCTGCTGCGCAACCGCCTGCGGCGGCGCAACGTGGAGCTTCAGCGCGCGGTAGAACATGTGGAAACACTGGCGGTGACGGATCACCTCACGGGCTTGTTTAACCGTCGCTATATTGAGCATGTGCTCAAGCGACAGAAGAGCCTGGCGGATCGTGGTGTTTATCATTTCGCCGTAGCCCTGCTGGATCTCGACCACTTCAAGCAGATCAATGACGATACCGGTCATGCGACGGGCGATGCTGTGCTGGTGCGCATCGGCAATCTGATCGCAAAAAATCTGCGTACCCCCGATTATCTGGCGCGTTACGGCGGGGAAGAGTTTTTACTGGTCATGCCCATGGCGGATCGAGCCCAGGCCCAGGAGAGCGCCGAGCGCGTCCGCGCCATTATCGCTGAGGCTGATTGCAGTGATATTGCCGACGATATTCGTGTGACCGCTTCGCTGGGCGTGGCCGGGTATCGCGCCGGGGAGTCCCTGGATGACCTGCTGGCCCGCGCCGA
>SLLK01000198.1 GCA_007134115.1 Gammaproteobacteria bacterium
AATTGCCACATCCGACGACAGTGAAGTGACCGGCGTCCGGCTGGATGTGCCAGAGTCCATGAGCGCCCTGCAAGAGGCCCGCGAGCAGTCCGGCTGGGACGAGGATAATGTGGTGATGCTTGAGCGGCAGCTGCGTGATCTCAAGAACATGCAGCGCTGGCTGGTCGCCATGAAGGCCCGGGATATGCCGGCTGAGCGCATCGATGAACATCGGCGACAGGTGCTCGCCATGCTTTTCCTGATCCGCGAGCAACATGCCGATGCTGCCAGTTACCGCGCCGGCGTCAGTGCCGTGGCCCAATTGTTGCCCGCCGATGCAGAGGACGGGTTCATTGCCGCCGCCCGTGAATTCTATTACTTCTGGGTGCAGGACCCGGCCACCGTTGAGGATCCGAACCCGCCTGCCGGCGATGCCGGCATGATGCACGTGGAATCGACCTGAGCCGGCGCGCTCCGGTCTGCACCATCATTCTAGCCAATCATTTGCGGCGGCCCTGAGCGGGCAGCCGTGGCAACCAGGGAGACAAGGCATGGCACGACAGGCACGCGCGGCGGTTTGCCGTAGCTGGGATGAGCCCATTGGGGTGGAACAGATCGAGGTTGAATCGCCGCGTCGCGACGAGGTGATGATCAAGTTGCACGCCTGCGGGGTGTGTCACAGCGATTTGTCGGCAGCGACCGGGGTGATTCCGTTTCCGCCGCCGCTGGTGGTTGGCCACGAGGGCGCCGGGGAGGTGGTCGAGGTTGGTGAGGGTGTCTCGGAATATGCCGTGGGCGACCGCGTCGTGACATCCTTTGTCACCATGTGTGGGCGTTGCCGCCAGTGCCAGCGGGGCCATCCGGTACGCTGTGAAACCAGCGGCAAGGCGCTGCTCAGTCTGCCTGACGGCACCGTGCGCACCCGCGACCAGGACGGCAATGATCTCAATGTGTTTTCCGGCTGTGGCGTGATGGCGGAGTACGCCACGCTGCACGTGAACAACCTGGTCAAGCTGGATGCGGACGTGCCCATGGAGCGCGCGGCGCTGGTCGGCTGCGCGGTGATCACCGGCGTTGGCGCCGTGTTCAATACGGCGCGCCTGGAGCCGGGGTCCACGGCGGTTGTTTTTGGTGTCGGCGGGGTGGGTCTGAATGTGATCCAGGGCTGCCGTATTGCCGGCGCCCACCAGGTGATTGCGGTGGACATGGCGGCAGACAAACTCGAACTGGCCAAGCAGTTTGGCGCCACCCACACGCTGGAGGTCGCTGACGATATCGTCAAGCAGGTACGCAAGCTGTCCGGCGGCGGCGTGGATTACGCCTTTGAATGTGTGGGGCGGGGCGCCGTGGTAAAGCAGGCTTATGGGTGTCTGGGCAAGGGCGGCACGGCCGTGGTGGTGGGTGTGGCGCCACCGGACGACAAGACCACGCTGACGACGCTGTCGTTGCCCGCGGATGAAAAGACCCTCACCGGCTCGTGGCTGGGCTCGGCGCGGCCGCGCTGGGATTTTCCCCGCCTGTTCTCACTTTATGAGGCCGGGGAACTCAGGCTCGGCGAGTTGATCACACAAACCTACCGCATCGATCAGGCGCCCGCCGCCTTTGCCGAGATGGCCGAGGGCCGCTCGGCGGCGCGCGGGGTGATTGTGTTTGACTGAACGCCTGATCCGTAATCCCGACTGGAGACATGCATGGATTTGATCGCCGAGTATTTCGCCACCGTGGCGTGGGAAGACATTTTGTTTGCCGGTCTGCGTATCTTGCTGGTGCTGGTGGTGGTGTGGATTGGCCTGCGCCTGGTGCGCAAGGCCATGCAGCGTCTGGAAAAAACCCTGGCCAGCCAGGACGACATCAAGGACGAGGTGCTGGCAGCGGAGATGGCCAAGCGGGCGGATACGCTGGTGCGGCTGTTGCGCCAGGGCGTATTTGTTGTGCTGTGGGTGATGGCCGCCCTGATCATCCTGCGCGAGCTGGGGATGGATGTGGCGCCGGTTCTGGCCAGCGCCGGTATTATCGGGCTGGCGGTCGGCTTTGGCGCGCAGAACCTGGTGCGTGATGTGATTTCCGGGTTTTTTATCATCCTCGAAAACCAGGCCCGCGTGGGTGATATCGTGATCATCAACGGTGAAGGTGGCACGGTGGAAGCGCTCAATTTCCGCACCACCGTGCTGCGCGACCTGCGCGGCACCGTGCATGTGTTTCCCAACGGCAGTATCAGCAGCCTGTCCAATATGACCCGCGACTGGTCGGCCTATCTGCTCGATATGGGTGTGGCCTACAAGGAAGACACCGATCATGTCACCCGTGTGATGGGTGAGGTGGCCGCCGAGCTGCGGGCGGACCCGGAGTTTGGTCCGCTGATTCTGGATGACCTGGAAGTCTTTGGGGTGAATGAGTTTGGCGACTCGGCGGTCGTGATCCGGGTGCGGCTGCGGACCCGGCCCATGCATCAATGGGCAGTAGGTCGCGAGTATTTGCGCCGTATCAAGATGGCGTTTGACGAACAGGGTATAGAAATTCCCTTCCCGCACCGGTCACTGTACTTCGGCGAGGCGAGCCGCCCGGTCGCGATGCAACTCAGCGACGGGCGCGTGGATGATGCGCCGGTCGTCGACGACGCCAACAAGTAAATCGCGTGCCATGGATGCTGGCCGGAGCCCGGGATGGCTCCGGGCCGGCCTTTATTGCACACCGACAGCGGAGAGCGCATTGATGATTTACAGTCTGGGTGAGCGCGAGGTGACATTTCGCGGCGAATTTTACGTGGCCGACTCCGCGGTGGTCATTGGTTCGGTGGTGCTGGAGGAAAACGCCAGTGTGTGGTTCAACGCCGTGGTGCGCGGCGATAACGACGTGATCACCATTGGTCGTAACAGCAACGTGCAGGATGGCGCCGTGTTGCACACCGATCCGGGTATGCCGCTGACCATCGGCGCCCATGTGACCGTGGGGCACAAGGCCATGCTGCACGGCTGCACCGTCGGTGATAACTCACTGATCGGTATTAACGCAGTGGTGCTCAACGGCGCGAAGATTGGCCGCAACTGCCTGATTGCGGCCAACGCGCTGGTACCGGAGGGCAAAGAGATCCCCGATAACTCGATGGTGATGGGTTCGCCCGGCAAGGTGGTGCGTGAGCTCGATGATGATGCGGCGCAAATGCTTGCCGCCGGTGCCGAGC
>SLLK01000011.1 GCA_007134115.1 Gammaproteobacteria bacterium
CTTGATTGTTCACTTTCGAGCATCATCCGGTAACTCCGGCACGCGGTCCGGATAGCGCACCCGTTCGGGGTCGAAGCCAGCGGCAATTCGGTAGTACAGGGTGCGAATTGGCGCGCCATCGCGCTCGATGATGCGTTTCTGCAATGGCCCCAGGTCGAACAGCATCGATTCGAGCCAGTCGCTTTCGATCAGTTCACGCTTGTAATTGACCAAAATGACCGGTCGATCGGGATCGGTATCGGGGTCAAACCAGAACTCCCACATTGAGCCACGCATCCCGATCAGATTGCGAGCGGTCAAGTGATCGAAGCGCCCGCGTGGATCATGAAAGGCCAGTGCTGCCGGTATGTCCCACTTGCGGGTGGCGGCGACAATGGGTTCCCGTCCGGTCTCGGCAGCCACATTCAGCCGAATTTCCTCGACCACTGCAGTGGCTTCCTTCCAGCCCAGGTAGCCGCTGTCCAGGTCACCGGTGCGCATGCCAGGCAGTCCCAGGGTGATGTAATGCAGCAACAGACCATAGAGAATCACCAGCACCAGCACCGAAGGCGCCCACAGGGCCATCAGGCCACGGTGGAAGCGGCTGAATTGCTCATGACCCAGCCACACATGATAGACCAGCGCGGTCATGATCATCGGCAACAGGGCAATCCAGGCAGGCAGGCTCCAATGGAAGCGAACATCGGTGAACATCCCGTAGGCAATGAACACTCCCAGGGGAACCAGGCTGAGCATGAGCATGAAACGGCGCTTGCGCTGATCCGGCGTGAGTGCCTTGCGAACTCGTGTCATTACGTACACCCCCGCCACGGCCACCACCGGTGACAGCAGCAGGATCGCGTAAATGGCCACCCGGTAGCTGGTGAACTTGGAATTTTCCAGCAGGCGCCGCGTACTCTGGAAAAGGAAAGAGGCCCATTCATTCTGCCAGTTCCAGATCAGCACCGGTAGGAAGATCACGGTGGCGATGACGACTGCCAGATACGGCTCGGGCCGGAAGAACCACTTGCGTGAGCGTGCATCGGTCAGCATGAAAAGTAAGGCGGCCGGGGCGAGCAGCGCGATCGAGTACTTGGCCAACAGGCCCAGGCCCATGGCCACGCCCAGGCCATAAAAGGCACGCGGGTCGTCGTCGATCAGGCCGCGCTTGAAAAAGTACAGCGCTGCCGCCCAGGCGGCGATCATCGGGGCGTCCGGGGTCATCACGATGCCGGCAATGGCAAAGAAAGGCAGAACCGCGAAGGCCAGCAGGCACATCAGGCCCACCGTTCGCCCACCCATGGTCGCCCCATAGCGATAGAAATACCAGGCGCCGATCAGGGTCAGGGGAATCAGGCTGGCGCGCACCCCGAATATGGTGTCGCCGAACATGCTGGTGCCGGCCGCGATCAGCCAGGCGATCAGTGGCGGGTGATCCAGGTAGGACAGTGCCAAGTGTTGGGCGTACACCCAGTAATACATTTCGTCGGGGATCAGGTCGACATGTCCCATGTAAAGTATACGCATTATCAGCACGTAAGCGAAGATGCCAATGGCCGCCAGATGCCAGCGTACGCGCGGAATCACCCCCGAAGCCGTCGAGGCAAACACGTAGAAGGCCGAACCCAGGTAGTTGACGCCGGCGGTGACAACGATGGCCGGAACAATGGCCAGCATCGGCGACAGGCCGAATACCTGGACCAGCAGTACCAGCACCCCCCCCCGAATGACCAGTGCCAGCACGGCAACCGTGAAAAAGCGCATGTACCGGACTGGTAGACTGAGAGCCGTATGCGCATCCCCCCGGAAGGTCCAGCGGTAATTGAGAATGAAATTGGTCACCGTGGCGACCACGAAACTGCCAATATGGGCCGAGCCCAGGCGTGCTCCGCTGCTGATCAGAAAATGGAAGATCAACAGGTCGATCAACATGCCGCTCAGACCGACCAGAATGAACTTCGAGGCACTGCCCATCGACATACGGCCGCCGGCCAGATAGGTGAGGCGCTCGAGGTAGGTGACCTGCTGTTTCAGGCCAAGCTTGGACTGGCCGAGCTGGCGATCCTCGAAGCGGATCGGTACTTCCCTGACGCGGATGCTGTCACCGCCCTGGACCAGCATCTCCAGGAGAATCTTGTAACCGGCAGCCTGGTCGGGCATATTCAGCAGCCTTTCCCGGGCAGTCGCGAAGAACCCGGCCATGGGATCCAGAACTTCGGTGAACGGCCAGGCCAGCAGCGTGGCGACACGTGAGGTCAGGTGACGAGTCCACGGCCAGCCCACGGTTTCGCCGCCGGGAGCATGGCGGGAGCCAACGCTCACGTCATGGGTGCCGGCCCTGAGCGGCTCGAGCATGCGCGGAATGGCCTCGGCCGGATGCGAACCATCGGCATCCATGACCAGCACCCAGTGGCCGCGAGCGGCCCGGGCACCGTCCATCACCGCTCCCGACAGATCCGGCTTGCCGGTTCGGCGAATGACCCGGACCGGGCGAGTACGTGCCCAATGCTCGGCCCGCTCGCAGGTTTCGTCGGTTGACGAATCATCGACGATCAGTACTTCCATGCGATCATCAGACCCGACTACATTGAAGATTGCCTCGAGCAGGGGATCGATGTTCTCGCCCTCGTTGAGGGTGGGAACAATAATCGAATACTCGGTGGCCCCGTCGTCCTGGCCGAGGGTGGTTTCAACTTCTGTCATTGGGAATCGCGAGATCTTGGCTCGCTTTCAGTCTGCCGGATCAACCGTCTATTGTCGCCGATTTTGGTCGTTGAGTCCGAGCCTTGCGTGGTTACGGCCGGGGCAGAGTCCGTTGCACTCTCGCCAATCTCTGATTGACGGGAGTGGTACCTGCTGGTGGCACCAGGAAGGTCTTGACACGCGCTCCAAAATTCATAAAATGGTGGGCTTGATTGCGGGAATAGCTCAGTTGGTAGAGCACAACCTTGCCAAGGTTGGGGTCGCGAGTTCGAGTCTCGTTTCCCGCTCCAAGGATCCAGTCGAAGGCCCCGGGCTCCGGGGCCTTTGCTTTTCCGCCCTTGTCAGAAGCGCGGAATGGGTTAGAATCAGGCCTCACCAAGGCTAGGTGGCAGAGTGGTTATGCAGCGGCCTGCAAAGCCGTGTACCTCGGTTCGACTCCGGGCCTAGCCTCCATTTTCCCTTTTTTCC
>SLLK01000332.1 GCA_007134115.1 Gammaproteobacteria bacterium
CGCCAGATCGTCGGCATGAATGCGGTTGGTCCACGAACATTCGCGTTCGTCCACCACCGGGGCGCGACTGCGCAGGCGCTTGACGGGCAGGCGGCCGGGTCCATAGATGCCTGGCACCCTGAGAATAACCAGCGCCACGCCATGGGTTTCGGCCCACTCCCGCAAGGTGTTTTCCGCCGCCAGCCGGCGGCGCCCGCGATCGGTATCGGGCGCCGGCGGACGTGTCTCATCGATCCATTCGCCGTCGCAATTGCCGTACACGCCGCTGGTACTGAGATAAACAACGCGCCGCGGCAACTGTGAGCTGTCCAGCGAGGCCAGGAAATGGCTGATACGGGGATCACCACGACCCTCCCTGGGTGGCGGCACGTGATAATGGATCAGCGCGTCACCGGTGGCAAAGGTATCCGGCGCGACCGGCCGATCCAGATCGACCTGGCAGACATCAATACCGGCTTGCGCCAGACGTTGCGCGCCCGCAGCCGATCGCACCACCCCGGTGACCGGCATATTTGCCTGACGGTAGCTGCGCGCCACACGCAGACCAATGTCACCGCAACCCATCACCAACACCGACGACATGGCATACTCCCTGCACTGATATAACTGGCGTTCACTACCTGCACACCACCACAGCAGTGCGGCGCCAGCCGTTTCTGAGGCCCTGTATAAAGGCTCAGGGAGGTTGACACAAGGGGGGCAGGGCAGAAAATAAAAACCGAAGACAAGTTGCCCCGCCGGCAACGGAAAAGCATGCCGCCGAGGCGCTACGAATCGATCAGAGGTTCCGGGCGCTGGCCAATACCCTGGTCGTGGCGCAAGGCCCTGGCCAGACCGGCGGCAAACGCCTCATTGGCGGCCGTATGCTCGCCCATATCACGCAGCAGGCGGCCCAGTTCCTCGTAAAATGCGGCCCGCGGTTCGGCACGCACGGCGGCTTCCAGGTAGTGTCTTGCCTTGCCCCACAAGCGTTGCCGGGCACACAGACGGCCCACCACAAAAAGGGCTGAAGGCAGCTCGCCGTGGCGACGCAGCCAGCCCTGCGCCGCAGACAACTGGCCGCCGGGGTCATCCGTTGACAGCGTCCCGAACTGCAACGCCAGTGCTTCATGCCAGTCGCGCCGCAGCGTGCGTTGCAGCACCGCCGCGGCCTCACCCTCATTGCCGCTGGCCGCCAGGCATTGCGCATAACAACCGACAATTTCGGGGTGCGAGCGCAGCGCGCGTGGCACTTCCTGATACAACGCCAGCAACCGCGGCGCTTCGGCCTGCTGCATCGCCTCGCGCATCAGGCGTGTGTAAACCGTCACGGTGAGCTCGGCCAGCGCTTCCGGACGCTGTGCCCGCCGCCGGCGCAGCAGCGGCAACAGCTCACGCAGTTCCTGCCAGCGACCCAGTGCGACACAGGCTTCCCGGCGCAAATCCAGCGCCAGCGTATTGTTGGCTGCCTTCCCGGGCAAACCGTTAAGCGCAGCCAACGCCTGCTCATGGCGCCGCGCACCCAGCTCAAGCCGTGCCCGGGTCAGGCCCACGGCGGTACGGGCATCATCGTCCGTGGCACAAGCATCGGCCTGCGCCAGGGCACGCTCACGGCGCTCAACCTGGCCTTCACGATCGGCGCTGCAGGCGGCCAGCAGCAGGGCGGCCAGCGGATGCCCCGATTTTTCACCCCGCGCAGCAAGCAACTTCCCGCTGCGACTCCATTCGCCACGCGAGCAGTGCAAAAAGGCCTCGGCAAGCACGTCACGATCGCGCCCGGCACGCGACCGGCGATATTTTTCCACCAGCTGCACAGGCCAGCGCCACACTCCTGTCACCAGCCGCCACACCGCCACCGTGATAACCAGCGCCAGCAACAACAGCAGAATAACCAGTACCAGGGAGCTTTCAATCGACCACACGCCCCAGCTCAGCAGGACGTAACCGTTGTCCTCGTACAGCGCCAGCGTGACCAGCACACTGGCCAGCAACACGAGAAGCACGATTGCGGTGCGCTTCATTACACCTCACCTTCTTCAGCGTCAGGCGTTTCTTCGTGTTCCTCGCCACGCCCCCGCTGGAGCGCCTGCAGCGCGGTCAACGCCGCATCGAGCTGCGGACGCTCAGGCGCGATGTCCTGCGCCTGCCATTCGGCCAGTGCAGTCAGCGCGGCCGACACACCGCTGTGGCCGGTATCGAAATAGCGGCCAATCCACTGCTGTGCAATCTCCAGCTGCAACTGAAACAGGGCATTGTCACGACGGACCAGCGCCACCCGGGCGGCATCCAGATGCAATGCGGCATTGAGGCGCTGGAAATACACCTGTTCGGGCGGCAACAACGGCTCCAGCGGCTGGTCATGACGGCGCACCACGACCAGCCCGCGCGCCACTTCGGCCAGGCTGCGCGCCAAGCCACGCCAGCCCTCGGCCTCGATATCCGCCTCATCTTGCGGCGCCGTCTCAGGCACGGACAGGCGCGCGCCCGGCTCGCCTGCCTGGTCCAGCGGCCAGTCGGCACTCTGGCGCGCCATGCTCGCCAGGCGCATGGCCATCCCGTCAATATCGGGGCGCGGCATGGCCTGCAGCTCGGCCAGATCATCGGCCAGCAATTCCCGCACCGGTAACAGTGCCGGATCACCCAACTCGGCCAGACGCGCATCGGCGAGCGCCAGCGCCTGCTCGCTGAGTGAAGGCTCACCGCCGAGGCGCAGATTCCAGTGCGCAGTACGCAACAGGTAGAGCACCTCGGCACGCAGCCAGGCGGGACGGCCACCCTCGGTCAGTGGCCGCAGGTCGTCAAGCAGGCTGCGGGTTGCATCCCAGTCGCGTTCCAGGCGGGCCAGCGCCTCGCCCTGCGCATCAAAGTCTTCGCGGGTGACCGACTGTGTTTCGAGCGTCTGCAGGCGATCCATCAGGGCTGTTTGTTGCTGCCTGAATTCGCGGACTTCCTGCCAAAACCAGGCACCGCCAGCAACCAGCGCACCCGCCAGCAAGAACAGCAGCAAGGTCCTGGCCGCCGCTCGCCAGCCCGGGGTGCGGGTCGCACGGCGCTTGGGCGCCGCCCGCGCGCTGCCCCTGGACCGCTCTGAATCACTCATCTGGAATCTCCATCACGCCAGCCAGCAATGCACTCGACCAGCGCTTCGTCGGTGGCATTTTCGGCGATCAGCGGAGCCCGGTAAAAGCCCGCTTCTGCAAGCTTTTGTACCATACGCGGCGATACCACCACCAGTTGACTGGCCAGCAGACGTTCGCGCGCCGGGCCGCTGTCGAGCAAAAGCAGCAGATTGTCCACAATCCCCGGGCTGGTCACTGTAACCACGTCCGGCGGCTGCGGACGCAGCCATACCGCCTCAATGTCTGCCGCCTCATAACGCGGGCAGAGGCGCCTGTACACACTCACTCGTGTGACCCGGGCGCCGCGCTCGCGCAGGGTTGTGGATAACAGCTCCCGCCCGCCGTCACCGCGCACCACCAGCACCTGTGAGCCGCTCAGATCGCCCGCGAAGGCCGGTTCTGCCAGCAACGCTTCGCTGGTGTACCCGGCGCGCGGCTGCACATCGGGCGCGCGACCGGCACGCCGCAGTGCACGCGCCGTGGCCGGCCCCACGCAAACCAGTCGCGGGCCGCCCTGTGGCAAACGACGCCCGCCCAGCAGGGAGACTGCATGGCGCACCGCATTGGCACTGACAAACACCGCGTAGTCGGCATCCTGCCAGGCCGCATGCAGCATGGCCCGTTCCACTTCCGGCGCCACCGGGGGCGCGATCTCCACGGCCGGGAATCGCAACACTTCAGCGCCGGCAGCAGCCAGTTGCCGGGTCAACCGGATAGACTGGCGCGCCGGCCGGGTAACCACTACGGTGAGCCCGCGCAATGCGCCTGTAGTCATCGCTCAGTGCTCCGGGGCGGGCGGGCGCAAGGCCGCCAGAATCTCGTCGGCACCCCGTGCCAGCAGATCGTCGGCGAGCCGCTCACCCAGGGCCGGCCCCTGCGCCGCCTCGCCGCGCACTTCGCCGGCGATCATGCAGGCGCCATCCACTGCACCCACCAGGCCACGCAACCACAACTGCTCGCCCTCAATCACCGCGAAACCGCCTATGGGCACTTCGCAACTACCGTGCAGCCGCGCGTTCATCGCGCGCTCGGCCTGCACGCGCAACGTCGTCTGTTGATCCGACAGCGGCGCGAGCAATTCGGCCGTCAGGCTGTCGCTGGCGCGGCACTCTATGCCTATGGCGCCCTGGCCCACCGCCGGCAAAAGGATTTCCGGAGGCAGGCGCTGCGCAATGCGGGCCTCCAGACCCAATCGCCGGAGACCGGCCGCCGCCAGAATAATGGCGTCAAAATCACCGCGATCGAGCTTGTCCAGCCGCGTCTGCACGTTACCGCGCAGGAAGCCCACCCGCAGATCCGGACGGCGCTGCAGCAACTGGCACTGTCGGCGCAGACTGGAGGTGCCGACACGGGCGCCTTCAGGCAGCGCGTCCAGTGAGGCGTGGTGGTTGCTGACAAAGGCATCGCAGGGGTCGCCCGAGGCCAGGATCACTGCCAGCTCGAAGCCGGGCGGAAATTCGGCGGGCACGTCCTTCATCGAATGTACGGCGATATCCGCCTCGCCGTCGGCGATGGCGCGCTCCAGCTCCTTGATGAACAGCCCCTTGCCGCCGACCTTGGCCAGCGGCTTGTCCAGCACCTCGTCACCACGCGTGGACAGGGGCACCAGCGTGACCTTGAGGTCCGGATGGTCGTGCTGGAGACGTTCGCGCACATGCTCTGCCTGCCACATGGCCAGGGCACTGCGGCGCGTGGCAATGCGCAGGGTATGATCAGTCATTCAGGGCTCCGCAGCAGCGAGGTCAGGCTGCATGCTAACGCACCGCGCTCCGGGTGCAAGCCCGTCAGCGCCGTCGCCGGCAACACACCGCAGCGCTTATCGGCCCAGTGCGCGCAGTTCACGGCGCAGACCCGGCAGGTGCCGGCGACTGACTTCCAGCGTCTCTTCGCATTCGCGCAACCGCAACTGCGCGCCGCTGGTGGTGTTGCGTTCGAGCCCCTCGAGGAACTTGCGCGCCGCCAGTGCATTGCGATGCACGCGTACAAAGGCTTCGCCGAATTCATCTTCCAGCTGCCGCAGGGAGTCCTCAATCAGCACCTGACCTTGCAGGTGACGCACTGTGACGTACTTGTTATCTGCCTGGAAGTACAGCACCTCATCGACCGGCACCAACTGCAACCCGCCGCGCATGCGCGCACAGATGTGGGTACGTGCCTGGCCCGGCCCATGCACCGCCTCACCGGCCTCCGCCAGCTGCGCGCGCGTCACCCGGCGCGCCGCCTCCAGGGCCTCCTCCAGGCGCTCGCGCCGCAACGGCTTGAGCAGATAACCCACCGCCTGGGCCTCAAACGCTTCCAGCGCATGTTCCTCGAAGGCCGTAGTGAAGATCACGGCCGGCGGTTGATCGAGCGAAGCCATATGCCGGGCTGTCTCCAGACCGTCCATCCCCGGCATGCGTATATCCAGGAGCACAACATCCGGGGCCGTCTGCCCCAACTCCATCAGGGCCTGTTCGCCCGTGGCCGCCTCACCGCAACACTCCCAGCCCGGCAACGCTTCGAGCAGGCCGCGGATACGTGCTCGCGCCGGGGCCTCGTCATCAACAACAAGTACTCTCATGTGTGCTCCCTCCCTGCGGTAGCGACAGCAGGCGCCGCGGGGAACTCCAGTTGCACCTGCCACCAGCCGTCCTCCAGCTGTTGCCGCAACCGGCCGCGATGGCCCCACGCCAGCTCCAGACGCTGGCGGATATTATCCAGTGCAATACGGTTGCCACGATGCTTGCGTACACTTGAACCGGGGACCGGATTGCGCACATACAGTCGCAATTCATTGCCATCGTAGCTACCCCCCACCGTCACCTCGCCCCCCCCGGGCAATTGCGCCACACCATGGTAGATGGCGTTCTCCAGCAACGGTTGCAGGCACAGCGCCGGCACCTGCAGATCATCAGGCACCGCATCCAGCGCCCAGCTGACCTGCAAGCGATCACCCAGACGCAGACCTTCCAGACGCACATAACGCCGGCATACGCGCAGCTCCTCGGCCAGCTGCACCATGCCGCGGTTATCGGCCAGGCTGGCGCGAAACAGGTCCGCCAGGTCCTCCACCGCCCCCTCGGCGACTTCGGGCTGGGAACGAATCAGGGCGGCAATGGTATTCATGCTGTTGAACAGGAAATGCGGACGGATACGCGCCTGCAGCGCGGCAATGCGGGCTTCGGTTTCCGCTACCAGCTGCGCACGCCACTGCGCCTGCACATAGAGATAACGCAACGCCATGGAACTGACGATGGCGGTAATGGCCAGATTGCGCACCATAAAAAACACGCGCGACCAGGTGTCGCCAGGTGCCGCCACGACCAGTCGCCAGGCCAGTTCGCTGACCAGCGCGCAGGCGCCCAGCACCAGCGCCAGTGACAGACCGGTGGCTGCAGGCACGGACAGCGTGCTCAAAAGACCGCGGGACGCGCACAGCACAGCCGCGCTGAGCAGCGCCACCCATTGTACAAACATGGAAACCATACCCAGTCGGGGCCAGAAATCGCCCGGCTGCCCCAGACCGGCAAGTACCAGGATAAAGGCCAGCAACTGCGCACCGAGGACCAGCACGAACACCGCCCGCACCCCGCACAGATCGGGCACAAAGAAAGACTGGTCGTTGTTGGCGGGCGCGCTATTGGTTGAATGACTTGCCACCATCCCGGGTCCCTGTACGGCTGTTCTCTCGCCACGGCGCCTTGCAGCTTCAACGCTGCAGGACCCGCTGAGGCGCGACGAATAGACCAGCGTTTCCTGATCAGGCCATCCCATACTACCGCGACTGTGACACTGCGGCGAGACGTGCACCCGGCGCAACCCGTAGCATGGTCGTAGCGGTCATCAATGTATAATCTTGCCTCACTGCAGTCCGGGGAATATCAATGAGCAAGCGCGAGACCGACAGCAAACCGTGGAGCGGCCGTTTCAGCGAACCGGTGGACGCTTTTGTCGAGGCCTTTACCGCCTCCGTACCGTTTGATCATCGGCTGTACCGGCATGATATCGCCGGCTCCATTGCCCACGCCCGCATGCTGGCGCGCACCGGCATACTGGACACCGAGGAGTGCCAGCAGATCGTCGGTGGCCTGCAGGACATCCGCGAGGACATCGACGCCGGGCGCCTGGTCTGGTCGGTGGCCCTCGAGGACGTCCACATGAACATTGAGGCGCGCCTGATCGAACGCATCGGTGATACCGGCAAGAAGCTGCACACCGGGCGTTCGCGCAACGACCAGGTCGCCACGGATATTCGCCTGTGGCTGCGTGAGGCCATCGACGGCATTGATGCCGAGCTGTTGCGGTTGCGCGAAGCACTGATTGATCTCGCCGAGCGTGAGGCGGCGACCATCATGCCCGGTTTTACCCACCTGCAAAGCGCGCAACCGGTGACCTTCGGTCACCACATGCTGGCCTGGCAGGAAATGCTCAGCCGCGACCAGGCGCGCCTGCGCGAATGCCGGCAGCGGGTCAATATCATGCCGCTGGGCGCCGCCGCACTGGCCGGGACCTCGTTCCCCATTGATCGTGAATACACTGCAGAACTGCTGGGCTTTGATGCGCCGGCGCGCAATTCGCTGGATGCCGTGAGCGATCGCGACTTCGCCATTGAGTTCAGTGCCTTCGCCAGTATCCTGCTGATGCATCTGTCACGCTTTTCGGAGGAACTGGTGCTGTGGACCTCGGCGCAGTTCGGATTCATTGATCTGCCCGACCGTTTTTGCACCGGATCCAGCATCATGCCGCAGAAGAAAAACCCCGATGTCCCCGAACTGGTGCGCGGCAAGAGCGGGCGTGTCTACGGCCACCTGATGTCCTTGCTGACCCTGATGAAAGGCCAGCCGCTGGCCTACAACAAGGACAATCAGGAAGACAAGGAGCCCCTGTTCGATACTGTCGACACCGTCGCCGCCTGCCTGCGTGCCTATGCCGACATGATGCCGGCGGTTGCGGTAAACCACGAACGCTGTCGCGCTGCCGCCGGCGCCGGCTACGCCACAGCCACCGATCTTGCCGATTACCTGGTGCGCAAGGGCGTGGCATTTCGCGATGCCCACGAGATCGTGGGCAAGGCGGTGCAACACGCGCTGGGCAAGGAACTTGACCTGGCCGATCTGGAGCTGACCGACCTGCAACAGTTCAGTGACGCCATCGACAGCGACGTCTTCGACGTACTTACGCTGGAAGGCTCGGTAGCAGCCCGCAATCACCCCGGGGGCACCGCGCCAGACCAGGTCCGCGCCGCCGCCAAAGCGGCCCGCCAGCAACTTGACCAGCGCCACGGAGCAGCCCGATGAGACAATCTGTGTACCGCATGCTGGCAGTGTGCCTGCTGACCCCCTTGTGGCTGCTGGCCGGCGCGCAGGCAACCGCCGGCACGGCCCCCACCGCTGACCGGCACTACCTGGAAGCCGGCGCTGCGGCACGCACGCCGGGGCCCGATGCACGCAACTTTAGCGGCCACCTGCTGCGCGCCAGCTTCGGCTTCGACAACGGGCTGTTCCTGGCCGGCGAGATTTTTGGCGCTGAAGACAGCGCTGATCGCGATTTCGACGAGCGCAGCGTGGGCCTGGGCCTCAGCCGTGCCTTCAGCGACCGTGCGCAACTGGTTAATCGCTTCGACTTCCACGAGCGTGACATCGACGGGGACAAGGAGCGTGGCGTCGTTTTCAACGTGGGCGCGCATGCCCGCTGGCACCCGCGCGTGGAGACCGGCGCTTACGTTGCGTGGCAACGGCTGGGTGGCAATCATGAACGCCTGGTGCGGGGCGAAGTACTTGGCCGGCTGGCCGGTCCGTTGTGGCTGCGCGCTGGCATCCATCACGGCGAGGACGTGCGTGGCTGGGAGGTGGGCGTGCGCTTCACCTACTGACACCGCCTGGCCGGTCGTCGGCGTTCTCTGTCAGATCCTGACCCTCGAATTCGCGAACGTGTGCCCGCCCCGGATGTCACACCGGGTAACAGCGGAGAACATGACACGAAGGAGGTGACCCGTGGATCCCCGCAAGCTGCTGGAACAGGGCGACGCCCTGCTGATCGTCGATGTACAGAATGATTTCTGCCCCGGCGGTGCACTGCCGGTGCCCGAGGGTGACCAGGTCATAGCGGTGCTCAATGACTGGATCAACGCCGCCGTCGACCGGAGCGTCCCCGTAATTGCCTCACGCGACTGGCACCCCGTGGACCATTGCAGTTTCGAACACCGCGGGGGGCCGTGGCCAGTGCATTGCGTACAGGACACACACGGCGCGGCATTCCACGACCGGCTCCAGCTGCCGCCGCACACCATTCGTGTCAGCAAGGGCACGCGCTTCGATCAGGACGCCTATTCCGCGTTCGAGAACACCGGCCTGGCCGGCGAGCTGCGCCGGCGCAACATCAAGCGCCTGTGGGTCGGCGGGCTGGCCCAGGACGTATGCGTGCGCGACACCGTGGTGGCCGGCGCTGGCGAGGGCTTTGATATGCGTGTGATACGCGCCGCCACGCGTCCGGTGGACCCGGCCAACGGCCGCCAGGCGTTGCAGGACATGCAGGAGGCCGGGGCGCGGATCGAGGAGGCCGCGTGAGCGGCGAAACTGCGTTCAGCGCGTACAACCCGGCGGCGCTGGTCGATCTGTATCAGTTGACCATGGCCCAGGCCTACTGGCACGAGGGCATGCACGGCGAGGCCGTGTTCAGCCTGCATTTTCGCGATCTGCCGCGCGGCCGCAACTTCGTGCTTGCCGCCGGCCTGCATGCGGTGCTCGATGCCCTGGAATCGTTCCGCTTTGACCGCCACACGCTGGATTACCTGGCCGGTCACGAACTGTTCCGGGAGGATTTCCTGCGCTGGCTGGAAGACTTGCGCCTCGACGCCACGGTACGGGCGGTACCCGAGGGCACCGTGGTGTTCGGTCAGGAGCCGCTGCTTGAGGTGACTGCGCCGGTCATCCAGGGCCAGCTGGTGGAAAGCCTGATCATGAACCAGATCCATGTGCAGAGCGTGCTCGCCTCCGGCGCCGCGCGCATTGTCGCTGCAGCCGGCGGCCGCCCGGTGGTGGATTTCGCCCTGCGTCGCATGCACGGCAGCGACGCCGCCGTGCAGGGCGCACGAGCCATGTATATCGGTGGCGCCCACGCTACCAGTAATGTGCTGGCCGGACGCCGCTACGGCATCCCGGTGACCGGCACCATGGCTCACAGCTACGTGCAGGCGCACGCCGATGAAAGGGCGGCCCTGCGCGCTTTTGCCGAGCTGTACCCAGAGACCACGCTGTTGATCGACACCTGGGACGCACTGGACGGAGTAGACAGGGTGATCGCACTGGCGCGCGAGCAGGGTGAACAATTCTCCGTCGCCTCCATCCGCATTGATTCGGGCGACCTCGAAGCACTGGCGGGCACCTGCCGGCAACGGCTCGACGAGGCCGGGCTGTCGCAGGTCAGGATTCTGGTCAGCGGCGGCCTGGACGAATACCGCATAGCCCGACTGGTGCAAAACGACGCCCCCATAGACGGCTTCGGCGTGGGCACACATATGGGTACAGGCGGTCACGCACCGACGCTGGATCTGGCGTACAAACTGGTCGCTTACGAGGGTCGTCCGTGCATCAAGACATCGCCGGGCAAACCGGTCTACCCGGGCGCCAAGCAGGTGTTCCGGCAACAGGATGCAGGGCGCTTCAGCGGCGACACCGTGGCCGCACATGACGAACGTCAAGACGGCGCACCGCTGTTAAACGAAGTCATGCGCGACGGCCGGCGTACCGCGCCCGACGAGGCGCTGGCCGACATCCGCGCGCGCGCGGCGGCACAAGTCCGGGCGCTCCCGGAGGACGTACGCAAACTGGAGGCGGCCACCGAGCCTTACCGCGTCAACATCAGCCCGGCGCTGCGGCAGGCGCACGAGGACGCCCTGGGCACCAGACGTTGACGAACCGCGGGCGCTTATTCGGCGTTCGGCAACCAGCGCAGGATGTCCTCAACCACCTCATCCACGGCCGCAACCAGTCCTTTTACCGCGCCAGCACCATCGGCCGACGGTGCGGACCGCTCGACACTGAACAGTTGCCGTCGCGGCGCCCGATCGCCCGCGGTATCGAGCAGCGTGGCACGCACCTGGGCCCTGACCACGGCATCATCCTCACTGAGGAACACCTGCTCGAAATTCGCCAGCTCCAGGTACAAATGGAATCGACCGTTGTGCTCACTGTCGGCCAGATGCGCTGAAAGGCGTGCCGTGAGCAACGTCGGTGGCGGCGCGACCCACTGCCGACGTGTGTATACACCCACCATGGTGGCGTCGTGATCGGCGCGGCGGTAACGTATTTCCGGGCCACGCAACCACATCGGCGCATCGGCCTCGCGCAAGGCGATGCCACCGGGCAGACCCGAGGGCTCAACACCGTCCGCCGGAGGGGCGCCGAAATCATGCAGCTCCGGCCGCGGCGGCGTATCCGGAAAAACAGAGCAGGCCGCCAGCATCAGTGCCAGCAGACACGCCGCAAACAGTCGATACATACCGATGTAGCCTCGCATGGTCATTGGGGCGCCTCATAGCCGGGCTCGCCGGGCCCCGGCTTGTGCGGCGCCCGGCCAAATAGCAAGCCACCAGGCTCCTCGCTTAATTCGCGGCTGAGCTTTTCCCATTCGTCGAGCAGGCGGTTGACCCGTGGCAGCGTCACCATGGTGCCCTGACGTCCCAGCGTTTCCAGTTCGTTTCCGACGCGCTGCACCATGACCAGGGTTTGCTCCAGCTCAGTGACCAGCGTCGGCATGTGCCGCGTGGTCTGCTCAAGATTATCCAGAATCGCGGCGAATTTCTTCTGGTTCTCCCCGTCAAGCAACTCGCCCACGCGCTCAATCAGCATGCCCACACCTTCTTCAAGATTCTCCCCGGCGGTGCGCCGCATGTGAATCACGGCGGGCTCGGCCTCGCTGGTTCTCAATGGCTCACCTCCCGGCTCACTGTCGCTAAGATCGAGCATGGCACGTCCGGTCAGCGCCTGGGAGCGCAGGGTCGCCTGCGTCTTGTCTGTCACCGGTGTGCCGCGGTCAAG
>SLLK01000258.1 GCA_007134115.1 Gammaproteobacteria bacterium
CGCAGGCCCAGCAGCCGGTGCAGGGTGGAGGCCGTCTCCGGCAGCCGCGCTTGCAGGCTTTGACTGTCCGCCATCTCTGCCAGGCCCTCGCGGATGGATTCCATCATTCGAGCTGCCGCCTTGCCGGTGGGCGCGGCCAGGCGAATCACCGGCGGCGTGTCGCCGCGGCGCTCGGCAGCGTCCACCAGCAAGCGCATCAGGCGCAGCACGGTGTAGGTCTTGCCCGTGCCCGGGCCGCCCGAGATCACAGCCAGGCGATGGCGCATGGCCACTGCGGCGGCTACCGCCTGCCAATGGGTCTGCCCGTCACTGACCCAGTCATAGTTGAACAGTCCGCCGTCCGGGCCCAGCGCGTCCAGCTCGGCGGTCC
This sequence comes from Gammaproteobacteria bacterium, assembly GCA_007134115.1. Lineage (GTDB taxonomy): Bacteria > Pseudomonadota > Gammaproteobacteria > UBA5335 > SLRW01 > SLLK01. The sequence continues at coordinate 371 of SLLK01000258.1, forward strand.
CCGGCGCATCAGCCATCAGCGCCTGCAGACAATCAGCCAGACGCTGTTCGTAATGCCAGTAGCGCTGCAGGTAAAGCCGCTCGCCGTCGAGGATCAGCGGCCGCCCGTCGCCCGGGCGGCCCACCAGTGGGCTGTCGCCCAGCGCGTCCATCAGGTCCTGCGCCGAGCACAGGGGCTGTTCGCCGGGCACGGTCGGGGCGAAGTCGTCGCCCAGCGCCAGGCAACTGTGGCCGTCGCCCACCGCCTGGCTGGCCAGCGCCGTGGCCAGCGCCACGGGCTGGTCGGCGCCGTGACGCAGGCACCATTCCGCCAGGGCCGTGTCCACGGGGCGCAGCCGGCCGTCCTCGCGGGCGCGTCTGAGTCGCTCAAGCAACGCCATCGGATACCTCCCGGCCGTCGAACAGGGCATCCAGGGCCATAATCAAGGCGCTGTCCGGGCGTTCCTCGAACACGCCGGTGGTGCTGTCCCGGCCATTCATGCCGCGCAGGAACAGATACTGCACGCCGCCCAGGTGGGTGTCGGGGTGGTAATCCGCCAGGCTGCAGCGCAGATGCCGGTGCAGGGCGGTGAGGTAAATCAGGTACTGCAGATCATAGTGGCCCGCGGCCACCGCCCGCTGGAGATGGGCGGGCGTGTAATCGTTGTAGTGATCGCCCAGCCGGTTGGTCTTGTAGTCCAGCACCCAGTAGCGCCCCTCGTGTTCCACGATCAGATCGATAAAGCCCTGCATCAGGCCGCGCAGTGTCTGGCCACGATGGCTGGCCGAAAGCGCGCTGTCATAGCCATGATCGCGCAAACACGCGATGACCCGCGCCGCGCTCTGGCCGCCCAGGCGCAGGGTAAAGGGCATTTCCGCCAGCTGTGCGTCCGGGTCCACCGCAGACAGCGGGCCGAGCACGGGCAGCGGCGTGTGCAGGGTATGCGCGACCAGCCGGCCGATGGCCGCCACCGTCCGCTGGCGGCGGGCATCGCCTTCCAGGCCCACGCCGTAGCGGCGAAGTGCGGCTTCGATGGACCCGGTCCGGGCCTCGCCGAGCGCCGCGCCGGGCGCCGGCCAGGTGCGGAAATCGGCGCTTTCCAGTACATCGTGCACGGCGCTGCCAAAAGCCGGGCCACCGAGCCGTTCCAGGACCGGGTCACAAGGTTCGCCCCCCGACTCTGCTGCCGCCAACGGCTCGGGGATCTCGGTCTCATCGTCGGCGCCGCGCCGCGTGCCGGTGCCGTGCCGGTCATCGCGTACCAGTGCCGAGAAAGACACCCGCCGCCAGTTCCGGCGGGGCTCGGGGAAATCCGTCCGCGCCTCGCCGCCGGGCGCCGCCGGCGATGCCGGTGGCGCGGTAGCCGGCGGCGTATCGCCCACCGCCACCGACTGAATGCACGCCCCGGCCTGTTGCGCCAGGCGCTGGTGGGCGGCGGCCAGTGTCTGCGCCGTAAAGAAGGCACCCACGTCGTCCTTGCCGGTGGCCCACACATCATCCGGGCAACCGGCATCCTGCAGCAGTAGCCAGGCCAGCGCCCCGTTCCCGGCGCCATTGATATGGCCGCTGGCCACGTACAGGGCCTGTTCCGCCCGCGTCAGGCCCACGTAAAGCAGACGCAGTGCTTCCGCCTTGTGCTCGCGGATGGACTGCCCGGCATGCTGTGCGGCGTCGGGCGAACCGGCCTCCAGCCACGCCTGGTAGTGTTCGTCGTGAAACTGGAAGGGCGGCACGCCGGGTCTGTTGTTATGTGTGCCCACGGTGCCCAGCAGCGGGGCAAAAGGCAGCATGACCACCGGATACTGCAAACCCTTGGCCTTGTAGATGGTGGTGATGCGCACCAGGTTTTCGTCGCTTTCCAGCCGCAACTGGGCGGTATTGTCGGGATCACTGCGGCGGTTTCCGGTGTCCTCGATCTGCTCGCCCAGCCAGCGGATCAGGCCGTTCATGCCGAAGGTTTCGCTCTCCGCCGCCTGCAGCAGTTCGGCCAGGTGCAGCCAGTTGGTGACGCGCCGCTCCCCGTCCAGTCGGCCGAGCAGGCGGGCCCCGGCTGCCTGGATAAGCGGTTCGAGCATGGCCAGCACGCCGCTTTGCGCCCAGCGCTGGTGGGCCTGCTGGAAGCGGTCATAGCAGGCCTGCCATTGAGCCTCGTCACGCGCCAGTTCGATCAGCTCGCCCAGCCGCCAGGCGAAGAGTTCGCCGGTGAGGGCTGCTTTTACGCGCCGGGCATCGGCCGGGGTGGCGGCGGCACGCAGCAGGCGCAGCATGTCCACCGCCTGCTCGCTGGCGAACACCGGGCTCTGGTGCAGGCAGGCGGCGGCGATGCCGTGCCGGCTGAGCAGGGTCTGCATGGCAGTGGCCTGGGCATTGGTGTTGACCAGCACGCAAATATCCCCGGCGGCCAGCGGCCGCGGCTCGCCGCCCTTGTTGATCTGGCCTTGCGCCAGCAGTCGGCTGATCTCCGCGAGGCACTGACGTTGCAGTAGCGGGGTGGCTTTGCCGGCGCTCAGCGGCGTGCCATCGTCCTCGCCGGCCAGAGTCCACAGGGTCATCGGCGCCAGCGGCCCGCCGCCTGTCTCGATCCACCAGTCGTTCTCCTTGCGGCCCGGCGAGACCGGCTGAAAATTGATCGCGTCGATGACGAATGGACGTCCGTCTGGCGGTGAGAACACCGATTCGATGGCGCCCAGCACCCCGGCGCTGGAGCGGTAGTTGCGCGCCAGGCTGTAGCGGCCGGCCGCATCGGCGGAGGCCTGCAGGTAGGCGAACACATCGCCGCCCCGGAAGGCGTAGATC
>SLLK01000237.1 GCA_007134115.1 Gammaproteobacteria bacterium
CGCTGCAGGAAACCGCATACCTGCTGCGCGCGCCCAAAAACGCCCGCCGTTTACTGGAGTCCATGGCCGAACTGGAGCAGGGAGGAGGCCAGGAAAAGGGACTTGTTGAATGAAAATCGTTTTTTCTGCACACGCATGGGAAGACTCTCTCTACTGGCAGAAAACCGACAAGAAGATCCTCCGACGAATCAACAAGCTGATCAAGGAAACCATGCGCGCGCCCTTTGCAGGCATCGGCAAACCGGAACCACTCAAACACGGCCTCGCCGGTTACTGGTCCCGCAGAATCACCGAAGAAGACCGGATGGTATACAAAATCACGGAAGGCGCCTTGCTGATCGCCCAACTTCGTTACCACTACTAAACCCGAAATTGAAACGCGGCGACATCGTTGCAATGAAGCCGCTACCCATTCCCGCCCCGCACCATTCAATGCCATCATGGGCGACTACTATTCCGAGGCCAGTTTCCTGCCCATGATCCGTCCCGCTGATGTGCGCGATATTGATGCCCTGGTGGCGCTGGAACAGCGCTGCTTTGCGGGGGACCGTCTGTCGCGGCGCAGTTTCCGGCGGTTTGTTACCGGCGGGCGGGCGATTGTGCTGGTGGCTTTGGTGGATGACCGGCTTGCCGGTTATGCCCTGGTGTTACGGCGTACAGACGCGGATTATGGACGGCTGTATTCACTGGCGGTGGACCCGGCGTTTCGCGGGCAGGGGATTTCCCGGAAATTGCTGGTGGCAGCCGAGAACGCGGCAATGGCACTGGGTATTCACGCCATGCGGCTGGAAATCCGGCAGGATAACCGGGCCGGCATGGCGCTGTATGAAGCGGCAGGGTACACCATCATTGAAAAGTTGCCGGGCTATTACGAGGACCACGCGGATGGGTTGCGCATGACCAAGGTGCTGGCGTTTTCAAGGGACACCAAATGAGCCGGCATATTGTGGTGGTGGAAAACACGGCGGACTGGAACGGCGATTTGCCGGGCGCGACGCTGGTGACGGCGCGGGAGTATCTGGCGGGCACGAATTTCGGTGCGGCCCGGGGCACGCGGGTGATCAACCTGTGCCGCAGCTACCGTTATCTGAGCACGGGGTACTACTGCTCCTTGCTGGCGGAGGCGCGGGGGCATCGGGTAATCCCCTCGGTACGCACGCAACTGGATTTGAGCCGCAAATCCATTTACGAGCCGGATATCGGCGACCTGCACGAAAACCTGGCGCGGCGGCTGCGCGAGCATGACGGAGACCAGGCATCGTTTCGGGTGTATCTGGGCCATTGCCCGGAAACGGCTTACGCCGAACTGGCGCGGCGACTGTTCGAGCGTTTCCCCTGCCCGGTGCTGGAGGTGGAACTGCGGCGCCAGCCGCACTGGCACATCAGCCGGCTGCGCGCGCGGCTGCCCGGCGATTTTGACGAGGCCGACCGCGCGGCGCTGGGCCAGGGGCTGGACGCCTGGATGGCACGGCGCTGGCGTAACCCGCGCACGCGTAATGTGGCCCGTTATGATCTGGCGATCCTGCACAATCCCGCCGACAAGCTGGCGCCATCCAACCCGCGCGCACTGAAACATTTCGTGCGCGTGGGCAAGAAACTGGGCATCGACATCGACCTGATCGGGCGCACCGATTTCGGCCGCCTGCCGGAATACGATGCGCTGTTCATCCGCGAAACCACGGCCATCAATGATCATACCTTCCGTTTCGCCAAGCGGGCCGAAAGCGAGGGCATGGTGGTCATCGATGACCCCGTTTCCATCCTGCGCTGCACCAACAAGGTGTATCTGGCCGAACTGCTGCGCACCAACAACGTGGCCACGCCGCGCACGCTGATCCTGCCGCGTGACAAATCGTCCCTGGGCGCGCTGGCCGGCGAGTTGCAGTTTCCGGTGGTGCTCAAGATTCCCGATGGCGCTTTCTCGCTGGGCGTGTACAAGGCGCGGGATGCCGATGAGTTGCGTGACATCTCGGCACGCCTGCACCGCCAGTCGGACCTGATCCTTGCCCAGGAATACGTGTACACCGAATATGACTGGCGTATCGGCATTCTCAACCGCCAGCCGGTGTTTGCCTGCCAGTACTTCATGTCGCGTAATCACTGGCAGGTGGTCAAGCATGGCGACGGAGGCAAGTATGCCGAGGGCGACTCGCGTACACTGGCGGTGGAGGATGCCCCCGAGGCAGTGGTGCATACGGCGCTGCGGGCCGCCAACCTGATCGGTGATGGCCTCTACGGAGTGGACCTCAAGCAGAATGAACGCGGCATCTACGTGATTGAGGTGAACGATAACCCCAACCTGGATGCCGGCACGGAGGATGAAGTCCTCGGTGATGAGCTCTATCGCCGCATCCTGCAGGAATTCACGCGTCGCCTGGACCGCAACAAGTGGCGTCGGACGTAGACCGGCCATCTGAGCGCGGCGGGAAAAGGAGTCGACATGCTGGAACGTCTGCAACAGCGTCTGCTGGATCTGCTGTGGAACACCGACGCCGACGGGCGCCCCTGGTGGCAACGCTCGGCGCTTTACGCAGCGCGTATTGTGCACAATGTGGCTCGCGACATGGCCGGCGGACAACTCACCCTGCGCGCCATGAGCCTGGTCTATACCACGCTGCTCTCGCTGGTGCCGCTGCTGGCCCTGAGTTTTTCGGTGCTCAAGGCCTTCGGCGTGCACCACCGCTTTGAGCCGCTGCTGCTCAACCTGATGGCTCCGCTGGGCGCACGCGGCGATGAAATCGCCGTCAACATCATCGCCTTTATTGAAAACATGCGCGTGGGCGTACTGGGATCGATCGGCCTGGCGTTGTTGATCTATACCGTGATCACCCTGGTGCAGAAGGTCGAGAACAGCTTCAATTACATCTGGAAAATCCGTCATGCCAGAACGCTGAGCGAACGCTTCAGCGATTATCTCAGCGTGATTCTGATCGGCCCGCTGCTGGTGATTACCGCGCTGGGGATATCGGCATCGGCCATGAGCACCACCGTCATGCAGCGGATGGCGGAGATTGAACCCTTCGGCAGCGCAATTTATTTTGCCAGCCTGCTGGCGCCCTACGTCATGGCCTGGGCGGCGTTTACCTTCACCTACTCGTACATTACAAATACGCGCGTGCGTTTCCATGC
>SLLK01000268.1 GCA_007134115.1 Gammaproteobacteria bacterium
GACCACGACCAGGTAGCCGATAATCATGTACCAGTGCAGGCTGTGACCGAGCACGATACGCACAATACCCAGCGCCACCACCGCGCCCACCGAGCCGGCCACCAGCAACCGCAACACCAGCGCATTGATACGGCCATCGCTCACCTGCTGGGCCTGGTCGGCCACCGCAATCAGCGCCGGCTCGGCAATCACCGCGCCGAAACCCAGCGAAAAGCCGAACACCATCAGCAGCGGCAACGAACCCTTGCGCGCGAACTCGTTGGAAAGATTGGTGCCAATGGGAAAAACGCCCAGCTCCAGCCCCTGCAGGAACAGCGCAACACCGAACAGCACCACCACCAGGCCGATGACCATCGGCCACAGCCCATCCGGCACCTGCTGAATCACCGCGAACTGGAACAGCCCCACCACCACGATGATGGGCATCAGATTCCAGAACGAGTGCTGGAGAATGCTCCAGAATTCCCTGACCTGACTCAATGACCCCTGCCTGTCAGCTGTTATTCGGGATTGACGACCTGTCCCGGCACATCGTGGCGATCAGAAAAACCGCCGCGACACGCCCGTTTCCAGCATCACCTTTGCCGCAATCTCTTCGATGGACTTGATGGTGGTATTGAGATGCGGAATACGCTCCAGGCGGAACAGCCGTTCGGCCCGGCGGACCTCTTCGCGGCAGGTCTCCACGCTGGAGTAACGGCTGTCAGGGCGACGCTCCTGCCGAATCTGTGCGAGGCGATCCGGGTCGATGCTCAGACCGAAAATCTTCTTGCGGTAGGGCTCCAGCATCTCGGGCAAATGCGTGGCCTGGAGGTCATCTTCGACCAGCGGATAATTGGCCGCGAACACGCCGAATTGCAAGGCCATATACAGGCAGGTCGGCGTTTTGCCCGACCGCGACACGCCGATCAGGATCACATCCGCACGATCGTAATCCTTGCCCGCCACGCCGTCGTCGGTATGCAGCGCATAGTTCATGGCGTCAATGCGCGCGCGGTAATTGTGCACATTGGACATGCCGTGCGCACGGCCGGCCGTATGCGTGGACGAAGTCTTCAGTTCCTCTTCCAGCGCACCGATGAAGGTCCCGAAGAAATCCAGCAGCAGACCGTCGCTCTCGCGCACGATATCCACCAGCTTGTCTTCGACCAGGGTGCAGAACAGAACAGGCCGCAAGCCGTCTTCCGCCGCCGCCCGGTTGATCATGTCACGCGCGCGGACCGCGTCTGCCGACGTCTGGATGAACGGCACATTGACCTGCCTGAAGGAAAATCCCTCGAACTGCGTCAGCAGGCTGTTGCCAAGTGTTTCCGCGGTTATCCCGGTGCGATCCGAAAGAAAGAAAACCGAACGTTTTGCACTCATCTCAAAAGCATCCTGGTCACAGCTTGGCGCAGGCAGGCGCGAGGGGGTAGAATCGCCGCTCCCGGAGTGTGCGGCGCGACGACGAATCGTCACCCACATCAGCAAGCAGGCACTCCGGGTCCCGGCGGCCTGCTGGCGAGCTTCGCAAATACCGCCGCCCGGGGAAAGCCCCACACAGCGCACGCGGGTTACCGCCGGACATTACCAGACATCAGGCCGAGGGCATACCAGCCCCTTGCCATCGTCAGCCTCAGGGAGCGGATCATTGGACACTCACGTCATCTGGTTTGATCAACTCGGCATGCACGACGTTGATCGCGTCGGCGGCAAAAACGCCTCACTGGGCGAAATGATCAGCCATCTCGCCAACGCAGGCGTTCGCGTACCGGGCGGCTTCGCCACGACTGCCGCAGCCTACCGGACCTTCCTCGCCCACGAAGGGCTGGCCGACCGTATCAATGAAGCGCTGAACAACCTCGACGTGGACGACGTCGACAAGCTGGTCGAGGTGGGCGCCAGAATTCGCGGCTGGATCGTGGAGACGCCCTTTCCGCCCGAGCTGGAACAATACATCAGCGAGGCCTGGCAAAAGCTCGAGCAGGAAGCCGGCGGCGACCTGGCCGTGGCTGTACGCTCCTCGGCGACCGCCGAAGACCTGCCGGACGCCTCCTTCGCCGGCCAGCAGGAAACCTTCCTCAATGTGCGTGGCCTCGATAACGTGTTGCTCGCCATCAAGGATGTGTTTGCCTCACTGTTCAACGACCGCGCCATCTCCTACCGCGTACATCACGGCTTCGATCATGCCGATGTCGCCCTGTCCGCAGGCATTCAGCGCATGGTACGCAGCGACATCGGCGCCAGCGGTGTGATGTTTACGCTGGATACCGAGTCCGGTTTCGACCAGGTGGTATTCATCACGGCTTCCTGGGGGCTGGGCGAAACGGTGGTCCAGGGCGCGGTCAACCCGGACGAGTTCTACGTACACAAGCCCACGCTGCGCGCCGGTCGCCCGGCGGTGTTGCGGCGCACGCTGGGCACCAAGGCCATCAAGATGGTCTACAGCAACGACAACGGTCACGGTCGATCGGTGTCTACCGTGGACGTCGACGAAGCCCAACGCACGCGCTTTTGCCTGAGCGACGAGGACGTCGAGGACCTGGCCCGTCAGGCGCTGATTATCGAAGAGCACTATCAGCGGCCGATGGATATCGAATGGGGCAAGGACGGCAACGATGGCGCCATCTACATCCTCCAGGCCCGACCGGAAACGGTAAAGAGCCGCTCCAGCAAACAGCAGCTTGAGCGCTACCAGCTCGACTCACCGGCCGGCGCAACGGCACTGGCCACCGGCCGCGCCATCGGCCAGCGCATCGGTGCCGGCACCGTGCGTGTGGTCGGCAACATCAGTGAAATGTCACGCGTGGAAAAGGGTGACGTACTGGTCACCGACATGACCGACCCGGACTGGGAACCGATCATGAAGCGTGCCGCCGCCATTGTGACCAACCGCGGCGGACGCACCTGTCACGCCGCCATCATCGCGCGCGAACTGGGTATCCCGGCGGTAGTCGGTTGCGGCGACGCCACCGAAAAAGTGGCCGACGGCAGTGAAGTCACGGTGTCCTGCGCCGAGGGCGATACCGGCTACATCTACGACGGCAAGCTGGACTTCCGGGTGCACACCGCGGATCTGGACGCCATGCCGGACATCCCGGTCAAGATCATGATGAACGTGGGCAACCCGGACCGGGC
>SLLK01000322.1 GCA_007134115.1 Gammaproteobacteria bacterium
CGAACCGGCTGGCCGGCACCCCGTCCTCCTCCAGGCGCTGGTACACCCACGGCACCAGCAGAAAGTACCGCAGCCGCGTCTGAATCGTGCTGGTGCCCGGAAACAGGAGATCCGACAGGGAGTCCCGGATCCCACCCAGCCCGAGCTGATCCCGCGTCCCCTTCTCCTGGAAGAGGGCCAGGATCCGGCGCGTGCGATCGCGGGCCTCAGCGTCGTGGTCGAGCCAGGCGAGGGTGGAGGGCATATGGGGCCGAAGGTTAGGGCGGGCCTTGGCAGCTTTGCAAGGATAGTGAAGGGGTGTGACGTTCACCGGGTTGCGGTTCGGTGGCGGGCAGCGGGGGTGGGCGTTCAGATCCCAGCGCCGGCTTAGCGTCTAAGGGTGGGCCAGGTCCAGCCAGGCGATGGGAGACACCACCGCGGTCTTGATCAGTACGATGATATGGCTTCTGTAGTGCTTCAGACGGATCAATCCCGCCTGGCCACTACCGAACGGTGTCCCAGGAGAGCATGGGACTCGGGGCTTTCTGCTTCGGCCCATGCTTGCGCACGGTCCGCGCCGGGTCAGAAGCTCAGAAATCGCTTTTCGTTATGCGAAGTCCGTGGTTGGGCTAATCTTCCCAGTCGAAGTACTCGCGAAGTCTATCTCTTGTGAATCGATTCCTCAATTTGCATACGATGTTCTGATTTGCGAACATCCCCTTTTCCCACACCGCATCTGATCGTGCGACTGTGTCTTCCCATTCGATCGGAACGAAGTACTCTTGGTTTTCGGGATCACCCGCCTGCTGCGTAACATTGTCAGCTTGGAGGGGAAGTTCCGAAAGAAGACGCTCCTCGCCTCCGTGCTCAACTGTGAACTCGGTCACAGGTCTTGCTTCCCCGATCACCGTCCCAACACCAACATATCCCGATCCTGGAATGTGGACGAACACACGAGCACCCTCGAAAAGGCTATCCAACCTTCCTGAATACCGTCGTCCACCTCCAGCAGACACAAACCCGTAGTCAACCGCGTCCGCCCAGGTCCTACGATGATCCTCACCAAAGGCTACATAGAAATCCTGACGGTTCCACGGCTCCCGCTTAGCCCGACCACCTCGCGCTGAGGAAGCGACTGATTCGATCTCTTTGGGGTCTCTTAACCAAGTCCGGGTGATGTACTCCGATTCGCCATCTCTGAAGACCTGAAAGAAGACTGCGTTGACAGGCACCCCAAATTCATCCACCAAATAATCGACGATGCGCTCAGTGCTAGGATCGAGTTCAGACGCGACAACCACGAGGCGATGGTTCTCGTTCAGGGCATCCGGGGGAGAGTCACCAAAAGTGTTTGCGAAGGCAGTCTCAAAGCGATCCGGTGCGCCTGACATCCGTGATGCATAGTCCTCGTATATTTCTGTCACGTCGGCGTGGTTTAGATTCCGTACCCAAGAACCGTAATCCAGGAGTTGAGCTACGACATCCCGAGGTGTCCGGTGCCGCTTCAACTCGATGACCACAACCTCGCCTTCACGATCCACTCCGAGAAGATCGATATTCTTGCCATACGCAGTTGTCACTTGGCGACCTAAGATTAGGATCTCAGGGTCAAGCAGACCCGGATCTGCTTCAATGAACTCTTCCAACCGAGCCTCCGTGTCTAAGCCTGAAGGACGGATACGCTCCATTTCACCGCTGATTCGCCAGATCCCTAATTCAATCGGCAAATTGACCTCCTGTAATCGCAAAGAATTTCGCGGCACGTACTTGGCATTGTCGAATTTTTCGACTGGCGAGGCTCGTGTCCCCCACGAGACGTGGCGGCCGGAAAGTTAGCTCGGAGAACCCGTCAGGGCCCGCAAGCGGCAACGTCTCAATTATGTCAAATGGGCGTTCGTCGGGCTGACGGCGAGCCGCCACCATACCGGTTCTCCAGATATGACAGATACTTCCCATGGCCTGCTTCGCCGAACTCGCGTAGGCGTCCCATCACTTGGTCATAGGAGAGAGCCTTGAAGCCGATTTCCTCGCCAGCGCTCTGTTCAAAGCGTTCCAGCTCCATGCGATGGCGCGCCCCCACCTTCCCCGCCAACTCGAGATACAGGTACCAAAGTGATGCCTCCCGCCCTCCCAACTTCCAGAGACCCAGAGCATGCTTCAGGAGCTGAGGAACATCCAAGCGGAGGAATTCCAAGTCACCAGTGTATACCTGCTCCGCGAGGGCTTGGCATCGGGGCAGGCCGATGTCTGTCCAACGGGCAATGCCATCGGCAAAATACCGCTTGGAGAACGTGGCGTAAGGCGTAGTAGACCAAAACGGCTCCAAAAACTTGGACTCAACACCTACCGTGCGGTCCCCGACTTCGAGAACGACGTCAACGTGCGCGGGCCCTCCTAATCCGGTAGAGAACTTCCCCTCGAAACGAATCGAGGCGATCGACGACCCCAGCCCCAGCGCGTGGCGTAGAGGCTCCCGATCTTCCTGTTGGCGCCAATACTCGAATACGTTGTAAGCGAGCGCTGAAGAGGAATGCAGCGCCTGCATCTTGCCACGCCTGCCCAGGTCGCCGAGCTCATTTCCACTTCCGTCCGATAGCTCCATGAGCGTCGCCGGACTCATCGGGAGGAATAGATTCTCCTCGACCTTCAGGACATAGCCATCTGAATCGACCGAGATATCCTCACCTTCGGCCCAAGCTCGTTGACGGGCCTTCCCTTCTGAGGCATCGATCATGCGCGGTCCTAGTTTACCATCAATTGGAAATCCATTTCACACAACTCCGAGTTCTAGCCCAACCATTCCGAAGCCACCGGCCAGTACGGCGCCGAGGATGCGTACCCGCGCTGCCCCGGAGCCAGGTGTTGTACCTTCACGCCTCCGGAGAGTCCAAGTTCGGCTGAACCGCTAGCAGGACTCCCCGCTACCCCTCCTCCGGCTCCTTCAGGTAGATCGCGACCGCTTGCCCACGCCGTTGTGCATCCCCTCCGAAGAGCGCCGCCACCACACGCCCTCCCGTTTCCGGGTCTCGGAGGTTGTTCAGGATTATGGCGTTCGCTCCGAGCTCGCCCGCCTTTTCCCGGAGCTTGTCAATCATCTGAGCCTCGTTTGTCCACGACTCCGATCCCCGAGC
>SLLK01000335.1 GCA_007134115.1 Gammaproteobacteria bacterium
AGTTTTCTCATCACTACGCCGGTAAGCTTTTCACTGTTTCTTCGGCTCAATAAGTAGGGGTGGTCATGGTCACCGGCGTGTTTCCGTATAAAATATAGGTGGCACAAGTCGTTAAGATATAAATAATTTGTTATGAATAAAAATATTGTACTGCTATTACTCATAATAGCGATTGTGGTAGGGGTGTTGTGGTGGCAGTCTGCATCTGCGCCGCGTACCATTGATAATGGAAATGGTGATGTCGATCAAGAAGAGGGATTGCCGGGCGAAGAAGCGGCTGAGATGACCGGGTTCGGCTTCATGCAAGATCTGATCAAAGCCGCGCCGGGAGAGGATGATGCAGCCGCGGCCGAGCGTCTGTATGCCGCGCTCTCGGCGCGAGCAAAGACGGAGGTGGCGGAAGATACCATACTGCGAGACATTGCGTTGTTTGTTGGTGTGCAAGATGTGCCTGATCAAGGGGTGAGCGTTGAAAATCTAGAAGTGCATAGTGACACCGAAACAACCTTGATCATCGGCCTCAATTACAGTGGTGGCCGCGTACTACGTGCCATTGATATGGTGGTAGAAGATGGGGAGTGGAAGGTGGATGCTATCCGATCACTCGATACCTATCCTCCGGAGGATGAGGTGGTTACTCCACCAGAGAATGGTGCGAATGGTGAAACTGGCGCCATTGCTCGCGACGGGTGCTATATCGGAGGCTGCAGCGCACAGGTCTGCTCTGATGATCCCGATGTGATCACGACCTGTGAGTGGCTCGAGGAGTACGCGTGTTATCGCAACGCTACGTGTGAGCGACAAGCCGACGGCGAGTGTGGGTGGACGCAAAGTGACGCACTGGTTGAGTGTGTCGCATCAGCACGGGCAAGTGATTCGTACTAAATGTGTATCAGTGGTGAGGTGTACTATCACGTACTATGTATTTCCGAAACCGTACCGACGCAGGTGTGCAGCTGGCAGAGTTGCTTGCCACTTATCACACAGATGAGTGTGTTGTCTATGCCTTGCCGCGAGGCGGTGTGCCGGTCGCGGTACCGGTAGCCGAATATTTACAGTCGCCACTGGATGTAGTGATCACGTGCAAGATTGTACATCCGGGTGATCCGGAATACGCAATTGGTGCGGTCAGTGAAGATGGTGCGGTGTATTGGAATGAACACATACGCGCTACACTGGACGCATCATTGTGTGAAGAAGCGGTACACGAAGCACGTGAAGAAGCGGTACGTCGTCAATCTGTCTATCGTACTAATATGACACGACTATCATGTGTCGGCAAAGTAGCCATTATCGTCGATGATGGTATCGCGACCGGGTATACGATGCGTGCCGCGCTTCAGTCACTTATAGAAGAGCAGCCCGCCCGGCTGGTCTGCGCGGTGCCGGTCGGTCCAAGTGATACCCTGGACAACATTCGACCACTGGTTGACGATCTGGTCGTGGTTGCCGAAGTGCCAAGTCGTTTTGGGGCGGTGGGGGTGTACTATGATGATTTTTCTCAGACGTCTGATGAGGAGGTGGTTGCACTCCTCAGGTCGGTGACCTCGTAATAGTATCACCCGTCGGGAGTGTCTCTGTTATACTGCCGGTATATCCCCATGCCAACCCTGCTTGATATCATACGTTCGCCGCGTCATATCTATCACACCACGTCCCGTGCAGGCCGGGCTCGTCTAGTGGCCGTTGCGTTGATGCAGCTCGGGTTGCTCGGCGCACTCGGCTGGTCGCTTTGGCATCAGGATTGGTTGATGGTATTTGTGAGCACGGTTGGTTTGTTGAGTGTATGGTTGCCGCCGATCTTGGCCCGAAGTTGGCAGGTGCACTTTCCGGTGGAGTTTGAGTTGGTGCTCAATATTTTTATCTATGCGTCGATTTTCTTAGGGGAGATACAGGGGTACTACACTCGCTTCTGGTGGTGGGACGCGGTGTTGCACTTCAGCTCTGGGCTCGCACTGGGGTTTGTGGGGTTCTTGATCATCTACGCATTGCACAAGACCGGGAAGTTGTGTACGTACCCCATTGTCCTTGCTGTATTTGCCTTCTGTTTCGCACTTTCTCTCGGTGCACTTTGGGAAATACTCGAGTTTACCTCTGACCAGGTATTTGGTACTAATATGCAAAAACCAATGCTTGGCGACCCGTCAGGGCTGACCGATACGATGTTTGATCTCATCTTGGATGCGCTGGGCGCGCTCCTGGTCTCTGTCTCCGGTTATTTCTATGTGAAGTATCGCCGCCCGGGACTTGGTATCTTTGATTACTATGTGCAGGCCTATTTTGCGAAGCACGCATCGCACCCGGGTCAGTAAGATTGGTCATACTTATACGTCTACACTAGTAGGAGAATCGCTCAATAGCCGACTCGTTACATGAGGGTGGCTGTGTTTCAGGGCATAGTAAAACTAGTTGCACACCATATATTTAACTCGATTTCGTACACACAAATAAAAAAAGCAATTTCGTTTTCATATATCTAAAAAACAAAGCGAGCTCCCGTTATTAGCTCATTAAAAATAAATAACATGATATTCACAACATATCGGCCGCTTTCGGTCGGCCTTATCGTACCGATGCTGATCGGCGCGTTGCTTTTCGCGCCATTAGCAGCCAATGCACAAAGCACACAAACAACAGCGCAGATGCAGGCACAGATCCAATTGCTGATCCAGCAAATTGCGGCCTTGCAAGCACAGCTCAGTGGTGGCGCTGCCATGACTGGTGTACCAACCAACTACACCTTCACTCGCAATCTCTCGCTTGGTATGACCGGCGAAGATGTACGGGTATTGCAGCGAATACTTAATAGTAATCCAGCCACGCGTGTCGCGCATACAGGGCCTGGCTCGGTTGGGAACGAGACCATATACTTTGGTCCCTTGACTCGAGATGCGGTGGTCCGTTTCCAGAACACGTATCGACAGGAAATACTGTCACCACTCGGGTTGATGAGCGGTACCGGACTCGTCGGTCCGTCGACTCGTACCAAACTGAACGCCATGACGCGGCAGCAGGTTGTGGTTACTCCACCAGCAACCCCTACGCCGACGCCTACACCGACTCCAACCCCACCAGCCCTTTCGGGTGGAGAGGGTGA
>SLLK01000129.1 GCA_007134115.1 Gammaproteobacteria bacterium
ATGCGATACAGCGGCGGCATGGCCACATACACATGGCCGGCACTGACCAGCGGACGGAAATGACGCAGGAACAGCGCGCACAACAGCGTGGCGATATGCAGCCCGTCGGAATCGGCGTCGGCCAGAATGCACACGCGCGCATAACGCAGCGTATCCAGCTTGTGCGTGCCGGGATCCACGCCGATAGCCACAGCGATGTCATGGACTTCCTGTGACGCCAGCACATCAGCCGGCGCCACTTCCCAGGTGTTGAGAATCTTGCCGCGCAGCGGCATCACTGCCTGGAACTGACGGTCACGGGCCTGCTTGGCCGAGCCGCCGGCGGAATCGCCCTCGACCAGGAACAACTCCGAGCGTGTCGGATCCTGGGAGGCACAATCAGCCAGCTTGCCCGGCAACGCCGGCCCCGAGGTCACACGCTTGCGCGCCACCTTGCGGCTGGCTTTCTGACGACTCTGCGCGCGCTCGATGGCCAGGCGCGCCAGCGTTTCGCCCACATCCGGATGCTGGTTGAGCCACAGACCGAAAGAATCGCGCACCACACCGGACACAAAAGGCGCGCACTCACGTGATGACAGGCGCTCCTTGGTCTGGCCGGAAAACTGTGGATCCTGCAGTTTGACCGACAACACATAGCTGCACCGCTCCCACACATCCTCCGGCGACAGACGGACTCCGCGCGGCAGCAGATTGCGGAACTCGCAGAATTCACGCACCGCCTCGGTGACCCCGGTGCGCAAGCCGTTGACGTGGGTCCCCCCCTGCAGCGTGGGAATCAGGTTGACGTAGCTTTCGGTGACCGGCTCGCCGTCATCGGTCAACCAGCACAGCGCCCACTCCACCTCTTCGCGCTCGCCGTGCATGTCGCCGGTAAACAACTCGGCGGGCAGCCGGGGCGCCTCGCCCAGTGCTTCGGCCAGATAATCACTCACCCCGCCCTGGTAACACCAGTGATCGGTCTCACCGCTGGCCAGATCACGGAATGTCATCTCCAGGCCAGGACACAACACGGCCTTGGCCCGCATCACATGACGCAGTCGTGGCAGCGACAAACGGGGGCTGTCGAAGTACTGCTCATCGGGCCAGAAGCGCAGGCACGTGCCCGTGTTCTGCTTGCCCACCCGGCCCTGCTCGGTCAGCTCGCTGACCTTCTCGCCGTGCTCGAAGGCCATGGACCACTCGACGCCACCACGCCGGATGGTCAGTTCCAGACGCCGTGACAGGGCATTGACTACCGATACGCCCACCCCGTGCAGACCGCCGGCAAAACGATAATTCTTGTTCGAAAACTTGCCCCCGGCATGCAGGCGGGTCAGGATCAACTCGGCACCCACCACACCATGCTCCGGATGCATATCCACCGGCATGCCACGGCCGTCGTCCTCCACTTCCAGCGAGCCATCCTCGTGCAGGGTGACCCGCACCTTGCCGGCGTGACCGGCCATGGCCTCGTCGACGCTGTTGTCGATCACCTCCTGCGCCAGATGATTGGGTCGCGCGGTATCGGTATACATACCCGGACGGCGGCGGACCGGATCAAGGCCGGTGAGCACCTCAATCTCGGCGGCGTCGTAGCGATCACTCATGCAGACGATTCCTGTCACTTGCTGGTCGGGGTTCAGCCGGCGGGCGGCCGAAGAAGTTGTGCCGGAGTCTAACCCAACCGGCGCGCACCGCGCCACGCATCAGCCCCGGGCCCACAGCAGGCATCGCTGGACACTGGACCGGAAGGCAACCACTGCGGCAACATGGCCCGAAAAGACGCGTACCATAGGCACCGGACCCGCAACCGGATGGACAGACTGTGAGCAAGAAAACGGATAACAAGGTCGAGGATTTCGAGAAAGCCCTGCAGGAGCTGGAACAACTGGTCGAGCAACTGGAGAAGGGAGATCTGTCCCTGGACGAATCATTGCAGCGCTTTGAACGCGGGGTGGGACTGGCGCGCACCTGTCAGGAAGCACTCAAGGCTGCCGAGCAGCGTGTGCAAATGCTCAGCGAACGCTCCCCCGACGCCCCGTTACGCGACATGGACCCGGACCCCGGCAACGAATGAACACCCGCCTGCAGGGCTACCAACAACGCGTTGACCGCGCCCTGGAGCAGTGGCTGCCGGCGCCGGAAATGGCCCCCGAACGACTCCATGAGGCGATGCGCTACGCCGTGCTCGGCCCCGGCAAGCGCGTGCGCCCGGCGCTGTGTTATGCCACCGGTGAAACACTGGGCGTGGACCTCGCACAGGTCGACGGTATCGCTTGCGCAATAGAGCTCATCCATGCCTATTCGCTGGTACATGATGACCTGCCGGCGATGGATGATGATGACCTGCGCCGCGGCCTGCCGACCTGTCATCGCGCTTTCGATGAAGCGACCGCGATCCTCGTCGGCGACGCCCTGCAGGCGCTGGCCTTTCGCATTCTGGCGCACGACCCGGCCATTGCCGCCTCGCCCGCCACACGCCTGCACATGATCGATACGCTGGCGGTGGCCTGCGGTTCACGGGGCATGGTCGGCGGCCAGGCGCTGGATCTGGCGGCCGAGGGGCGACAACTGGGCCCGGCCGAGCTCGAGTTTATCCATATCTGCAAGACCGGCGCGCTGATTCGCGCCGGCATGGTGATGAGCTCGCTGAGCGCGGACTCGGCCAGCCCCCGTCAACTCGAACAACTCGACCACGCCGCCAAGAGCATCGGCCTGGCCTTCCAGATACTCGATGACGTGCTCGATGTAGAGGGCGATACCGACACGCTGGGCAAAACCGGCGGCAAGGATGCCGACCGCCGCAAACCGACCTACCCCGCCGTGCTCGGCCTGGCCGAGGCGCGCCGACTGGCCACCACGCTGCACGAAGAAGCTGTCACGGCGCTGGCGCCGTTCGGTGACCGTGCCGCACCGCTGCACGAGCTGTGCGATTTCCTCATGGCCCGCAACAAATAGCCGGCAACACCACAAAGCGGCCACGGAACACACCAAAGGCGCCAACTAGCCACCTCGGTGCATTCGATATCTTCGGTGGCGCTGTTCAAAGACGGTGCCACCCCTGGTTCAATCAGCCACCGAAATCACCGAATACACCGAAGGGTAG
>SLLK01000140.1 GCA_007134115.1 Gammaproteobacteria bacterium
CTTTCCGGGTGATTGATATTCGCGGGGATAATGGCCCGGCCCCGCGCCACTTCGTCGCGCACGAACTCCGGCGTGATCTGCGCCGGAATGGAGGCGCCAAAAGACTCGCCCGCGTGTTGATGACCCAGCCCGGCCTCCACCGCCTCGGCGCGCTTCATGTTCTCGCGAATGGCGATGAATTCCATTTCCGGTGTGATGATGCCGCGCCGGGCATAGTGCATCTGGGTGACGTTGGCGCCGGCACGGGCGCGACGCGGCGCCCGCGCATGATCAAAACGCAGCGCCGCGGTCGCCGGGTCATGCAGACGCTGGCGGCCGTATTCCGAGGTCGGGCCGCTGAGGATTTCGCTGTCACCGCGTTCCTCGATCCACGCCTGGCGCAACGGCGGCAGTCCGGCAAGCAGGTCAATGTCCGCCTGCGGATCGGTATAGGGTCCGGAGGTGTCATACACCATGATGTCTGGATTGGGCTCGGCACCGAACACCGCCCCGGTGGGCGATTGTGAGATGGCGCGCATGGGTACGCGAATATCGGGCCGACTGCCGCTCACATAAATCTTGCGTGAGCCGGGAAACGGACGGGTGGATGCCTCGTTGAGTGCCGCAGTACGGCTCTTGAGATCATCGGGAATAGCGCTCATGACAGTGCCCCTCGCTGGTAGTCGAGTGCGACGGGGGCCTGTGGAGTCAGCGCAACGACCCGGTGGGCCTGGCTCGGCTCCCTGCGCCGGTACTAACCGGATCAGGTTCAAAGGGACTCTCTCAGCCTGCGCGCTCGCGCAGGCACCCCCGCCTTGAATCTCTGATTACACCACACGCACCCGGCCTTGCATACCCGGGTACAAAGGCAAGTCAATTTACACTGACCGAACGATCGGTTAGTCTGCTCTGGCGGCTTCGGGCGTGATAAACTGCGCGCCCGTACCCGACGGAGGTGCCGTTGTCACGGCATTTCCCCGAACCCCAGAGCAGGATATGCACCCGATGCACAATACGGCCCCTGTGATCGCCCGCCGCAACATGATCCGCCAGCAGATCCGTCCGTGGGATGTGCTCGACCCGAACATACTGGATATCTTTGATACCGTGCCGCGTGAGCGCTTCGTGCCGCCGGCCCACAAGGCGCTGGCCTACAGCGATACCCAGATCCCGCTGGATCATGATCAGGTGATGATGGAGCCACGCCTGGAAGGCCGGCTGCTGCAAGCCCTGCAGCCCGGACCGCAGGATTCCGTGCTCGAGATCGGTACCGGGAGTGGCTATGTCACCGCTTGCATGGCGCGGCTGGCCGCCAGCGTTCACAGCGTGGACATTTTCGAGTCGTTCACGCGGGCGGCGCAGGACAAGCTCAAACACATCGGGGTCGATAACGTCACCCTGGAAACGGCCGACGCCGGGCGCGGACTGGGCGACGGCAAGCAGCGCTTCGAGGTGATTGCCGTTACCGGCTCGTTGCCGGAATTACACCAGGGCTTCCATCACCGCCTTGTCATCGGCGGGCGCATGTTCGTTATCGTGGGACGCTTCCCGGTGATGGAAGCACTGCTCATCACCCGCACCGGCGAGGACGCGTGGGCGACCGAAAGCCTGTTCGATACCCTCGTGCCGCCGCTGCTCAACGCCGAGCCGCCGCCGCGCTTCGAATTTTAGTCGGCACGCGTGGTCGAACGCACACGGAGCTTCGATATGGCTGAAATCAACGCAGCCCGGTTGCAGCAAAAGCTGGCAGAGGATCAACCGGCACCGCTCTTGCTGGATGTGCGCGAAGACTGGGAAGTCGCCATTGCCAGCATCCAGGGCTCGCGGCATATACCCATGCAGCAGGTCCCGCAGCGACTGGATGAGCTCGATGCCGAACAGGAAACCGTAGTCATCTGTCACCACGGCATGCGCAGTCAACGAGTCGCTGATTATCTGGAACAACAGGGCTTCACCCGGGTCCTGAATCTGTCCGGTGGCGTCGACGACTGGGCCCGCAGGGTGGACCCTTCGATGCCGGTGTACTGACCAGCCGCCGCCCCCAACGACCCTGAAGGATCACAGCCCATGTACCGTCTGATCATGCTCGCGCTGCTCGTCGCTTTTCTGGCCCCGCTGCCTGCCGCGGCCGACACGGACGACCTGCTGGAGATCTACCGTCAAGCGGTGAATAACGACCCGCAGATACGCCGCGCACGCGCCCAGCGTGACGAGGCGCTGGAGGCGCGACCACAGGCGCGCTCGCTGCTGTTGCCCAGTATCAATCTGTTCGCTGATTACCAAACTGGCGAACGTGAAGACCGTAACACCGGCGCTACCGGCGATTTCAGCACCACCGCCTACGGCGTGCGTCTGAGCCAGCCCCTGTTCGACGCCACCGCCTTTGCCCTGAACAGTCAGGCCGGCGCGCTCGTCGCGCGCGCCGAGGCGGAGTACACAGCCGCCCAGCAACAGCTCATCGTGCGTTCTTCGGAGGTCTACTTCGCCCTGCTGTCGGCGCTGGATTCCCTGGAATTCGCACAGGCAGAAAAGGAAGCCATTGAGCGTCAGCTGGAACAGGCCCGTCAGCGCTTCGAGGTCGGCGTGATCGCCATCACCGGCGTGCAGGAAGCACAGGCGGCCTACGATCTGGCGGTGGCCCGCGAAATCGCCGCGCAACGCGAGGTGATCTCGGCGCAGGAGAACCTGCGAGAGCTGACCGGCGTATATTCTGAAACCCTGCGTCCACTGGGCGACGAGATCCCGCTGGCCACGCCGGAACCGGCCAACGTGGAAGAGTGGGTACAGTCCGCACTGAGCCAGAACCTGGAGCTGCAGGCGGCCCGACTGGGGCGTGATGCGGCCGGCTCCGAAGTCAATCGCTTCCGCGCCGAACGCCTGCCAAAAGTAGAACTCACCGCCAGTGCCCAGCGGGTCGACAGCGACAGCCCTCAGCCCGGATTACCGGATTCGGAATTCGATGAAGTCGCCGTGGGCGTACAGATGACCGTGCCCCTGTTTGCCGGTGGTCGCATCAACTCGCAAGTACGCGAGGCCAGTCATCGTGCAGAACAGGCCCGCCAGACGGCCGAGCAACAACAGCGTGGCGTGGAACGTCTGACCC
>SLLK01000221.1 GCA_007134115.1 Gammaproteobacteria bacterium
ACCGGCTCGAATTCCTGCAGTGCGGCCCAGGCCAGCACGCCACCGACCACCGTGGCAAGACTGCTCAGCACGTTAAAGGCCAGCGCGCGCGCGCGGCTGAAGCCACTGTTAAGCAGAATGGCGAAATCGCCCACTTCCTGGGGCACCTCATGCGCCGCCACCGCCAGTGCAGTGACAATACCCAGATGGATGTCGGTCAGAAACGCCGCCGCAATCAGCACGCCATCCACAAAGTTGTGCAAACCGTCGCCGATCAGGATCAGGGTGCCGTCCGCGTGGTGGCCATGGCCGTCGGATTCAGAGACCACCGCCGGGTCGTCGTCGGCCTCGCCGTTACCCACGTAGTGAAAATGGCGCCACAAGACCATTTTCTCGAGCAGGAAGAACATCAACAGGCCGCCCAGCAGCGTGATCCCGATCAGATGCGGATCGGCACGGCCATCCAGCAGCGCATGCGGCAGCAGGGCGAGCAGCGCAGCGCCCAGCAGCGCGCCGGTGGCAAAACTGATCAGGTGCGGCAACAACCGCGCACGCATGGCCGAAGGGAACAACAAAAAAAGCCCCGCCGCGAGTACGCTGAGCACACCGCCGAGCAGGCAGAACAACAGAATCCAGACAATCAGCGCCATCAGGATTGCTCCGCCCGTGGCGCCAGCCAGATCACACTGGCCATCCGCCCGCCGGCCGCATCACGCCGCCAGGAATAAAACCATTCCGGCGCGCCGGCGGTGCACCAGTGGCCACCCCACACCTCGTGCACGCCGACACGCGCCAGCCGTTGCCGCGCCAGGGCGTACAGGTCGGCATGCCAGCGATCGCCCCTGCCGGCGGTAAAACACACGGCCGCGCCGGGGTCAGCCGCCAGAAAAGCCTGACGCACCTCGGGGCCGACCTCGAAGGCGGGCGCCGATATAGCCGGGCCCAGCCACGCCAGCAAGTCCTCCTCAGCGCCGCCCAGTGCGGTCACCGCGGACTCGATCACGCCGCCCGCCAGGCCGCGCCAACCGGCGTGCACAGCAGCCACGCGATCGCCGGCCCGATTGCACAGCAACACCGGCAGGCAGTCCGCCGCAAGGACCGCGCAGGCCATACCGGGCCGATCCGTCCAGGCGCTGTCGGCATCGGGCAGCTCGCGGCCCGCCCAGGGCAAATGCACGGTGCGCGTGCCGTGCACCTGATGTAACCATTGCGGGTCCTGCGCCAGCCCGGTGGCGGCGCGCACACGTTCACGGTTGGCCTGTACGGCAGCTGCGTCGTCGTCCACAGTGGTACTCAGGTTCAGGCTCTGCCAGACATCACCACTGACGCCGCCCTGGCGCGTGGTGCTGAACGCCCGCACCGCGGGCGGCGCGGGCCAGTCAGGCACCAGCACCGGCATCCTGCCCAGCACTTCCAGCCCGGCGGGTTGTCCGTTCGGCCGGTTCATGAATTGCTCTCCCGCAATATGTCGACCAGATGGGCCATGTCCCCGGGCAGCGGTGCCGACCATGCGCACTGCTCACCGTCCAGCGGGTGCGTCAGCGTCAGGCGGCAGGCATGCAAAGCCTGGCGGCCGAAACCGGCGAGCGTGGCGCGCAGCGCATCGCTGATGCCGGCGGGCCAGCGCTGGCGTCCGCCGTACAGCGGATCCCCCAGCACCGGGAACCCCAGCGCCGCCATATGCACGCGAATCTGGTGCGTGCGGCCGGTTTCCAGTTGCACGTGCAGCCGCGTAAAGCCACGCCAGCGCTCGTGGATACGATAGTGCGTCACAGCGTGACGACCGCGCTCGCGCACCGCCATCCGGGTGCGATCCACCGGATGCCGGCCCAGCGCAAACTCGGCCGTACCGCCACTGATCATCTCGCCAATCACCACCGTATCGTACTCACGCTTGATCTCCCGCCGCTGCATGGCCGCCACCAGCGTGGCATGCGCCTGCAGTGTGCGGGCCACCACCAGCAGGCCCGAAGTATCCTTGTCCAGACGATGCACCAGTCCGGCACGCGGCAGGTCGGCCAGCTCCGGCGCATGATGCAACAGCCCGTTGAGCAGTGTACCGTCGGGGTTGCCCGCCCCGGGGTGTACCACCAGCCCGGGCGGCTTGTTCACAATCAGCAGCGTCGCGTCTTCATGAACGATGTCCAGCGCCATGGACTGGGCGCTCAACGGGTCGGCAGTCGCCACCGGCGGGCGCGCCACGGCAACCACGTCACCAGCGGCGACCGGTTGGCGCACGCGCAGGGCAACGGCATCATTGACCTGCACCCGGCCATCGCGCAGCCATTGCTGCAGTCGGCTGCGTGAAATACCGGGCACCAGCGCAACCAGCGCACGGTCCAGCCGCTGGCCATCCAGTTCGGCGGGAACCGGGCCCTTGAAAACCAGCTCGGATGCTTGTGTCATGTGTGATCGACCGCCCCGGATTGCGCACGGCATGGTCGCCGACCCGTGGTCACGTTATACTCCGCCGTTCGTCACCGGCGGTGGCGAATACCCTGCAATCAGCAAGGCGGACCCCCATAAAATGGCTGGCAAGTTTAGCATGTCGAGACAGTGTTTGATCCTGATCCTGGTCGCGGGATGGCTCGTCGCCGGCTGCGCGGCGGGGCCGGCAGAGCGTGACGTGACCCGTCCCGCCGAGCAGATGTATCAGGAAGCGCGCGAATCGATTGAGACGTTCGACTGGCCGGAGGCCATTGACCGGCTGAACGCGCTGGAAGCCCGCTATCCCTTTGGTGAGTATGCTCGCCAGGCGCAGCTGGATCTGATCATGAGCCATCACCAGCAGCGCGAGTGGGATACCGCCCAATCCGTTGCCGATCGCTTCCTCAACGATAACCCGGGCGATGCGGCTACGCCATGGGTGCTGTATATGAAAGGGCTGGTGAGTTTTGATCGCACCGTGGGTTTCCTGGAGCGCTCGCGCTGGCGGCGTGACCGCTCGCCCATGGACCCCTCGCATGCCCGCCAGGCCTTCGAGAACTTCTCGCTGCTGACACGCCGCTTCCCAGACAGCGAGTACGCCGGCGACGCCCGCCAGCGCATGATCTATCTGCGTAACCGCCTGGCCCGCCATGAGTACCACATCGCCGAATACTATTACCGGCGCGGCGCATGGGTGGCCTCCGCCAACCGCGCCGCGGCACTGGTGGGCGACTTCCAGGGCGCAGAGATCATTCCCGAAGCACTGCAGCTGCTGGAGAAGGCCTACCTGGCGCTGGACATGGAAGCACTGGCCATGGACACGCGCGCCGTTTACGAAGAATCGTTCGGCACGACGCGCTAGGCGCCGCCAGTCAGGCGCAGCAACGAGGAAGTGTTACATGTGGGATTTTTTTGAAACCGTGCGCCACCGCCACTCCGTGCGCAGCTACCGCGATGAGCCGGTCCCTCGCGAGCGCCTGCATGCAGTACTGGAAACGGCTTGCGCCGCCCCTTCGGCGGGCGACCTGCAGGCCTACCAGGTGGTCGTGATTACCGACGCGGAGCGCCGCGCGCAACTGGCCGCGGCCAGTCACCAACAGCGTTTCGTGCGCGAAGCACCGGTGTCACTGCTGTTCTGCGCCGAACCGGCACGCTCGGCCACCGCGTTCGCCGACCGCGGCGCGCAGCTCTACGCGGTGCAGGATGCCACCATCGCCGCCACCTACGCGCAACTCGCGGTGGTCGCCGCGGGCATGGCCTCCACCTGGGTGGGCGACTTCGACGAAGCAGCCCTGCGGGAGCTACTCGACCTGCCCGACACCCTGGTCCCCGTCGCCATGCTCTGCCTGGGCTACCCGGCCGAACTCCCGCCACCCACACCACGCCGCAAACTCGACGAATTGGTCAGATACGACTGATCCGGCTCACCGGCCAGGGCCGGTGAGCCGGCGTATTAAGTATATAAGTATTTAAGTATTAAGGGGATGTGTGCGGCTGCGCCGCACACCACCAACTTAAATACTTAATACTTAATACTTAATACGTAATACTTAATACGTAACACGCAGTTCGGGCGATCAGCCCGAAGTGGAACTAATATCCCGAAGTGATCGGATATCGCCGATCGCGCCCAAAGGCGCGACGGCTAATCTTGACCCCCGGCGGCGCTTGTCTGCGCTTGTACTCGTTACGCTTGACCAGGCCGGCCACGCGTCGCACATCCTCCTCGACGAAGCCCAGGGCAACCACCTCGGCCACCGGCCGATCCTGCTCCACCAGTGCTTCCAGGATGGGATCCAGCACTTCATAAGGCGGCAGCGAGTCACTGTCCTGTTGATCCGCGCGCAACTCGGCACTCGGCGGACGCTCGATCACCCGCCCGGGGATCGCCGGGCCGAGGGTATTACGGTAACGGGACAGCCGATAAACCATCAGCTTGGCGACATCCTTGAGCGGCGCAAAACCGCCGACCATGTCGCCGTACAAAGTGGCGTAGCCCACCGCCATTTCGCTCTTGTTACCGGTGGTCAACACCATGTTGCCGGTCTTGTTGGAAATCGCCATCAGCAACACGCCGCGGCAACGCGCCTGAATGTTCTCTTCGGTGAGATCCTCCTTGTAGCCTTTGAAACGCGGGGCAAGCGCATCCAGCATGGCCTGGAAAGGCTTCTCTATAGAAATTTCGTGGTAGTGGACACCCAGCGACTGCGCCTCGGCGCGGGCATCCTCCAGGCTGATGGTGGCCGTATAGCGTGACGGCATCATCACCGCCTCCACGCGGTCGGCGCCCAGCGCGTCCACGGCAATCGCCAGCGTCAGCGCCGAATCGATGCCGCCCGACAGGCCCACCACCACGCCGGGAAACCCGTTGCGATTGACGTAATCGCGCACGCCCAGCGTCAACGCCTGATACACCGAGGCTTCCGGCGCCAGTGGCTGACGCACCGGTGCCGGCAGGTCCACCGGCCGGCCGTCGCCATCGAGCCGCACCGGAAACAGGCCTTCATCAAAAGCAGCGGCGCGGAAGACGATATTGCCACTGGCGTCACACACCAGGGATTCACCGTCAAACACCAGCTCATCCTGCCCGCCTACGGCGTTGACATAGACGATGGGCAAATCGTTTTCCTGGGCACGCGCGGCAAGCACCTGGCCGCGCTCGGCGCCCTTGTCCAGGTGGTAGGGCGACGCATTGATATTGAGCAGCACACGCGCCCCGGCGGCCACAGCCAGCGCTGTGGGCGCCGGTTCCCAGATATCCTCACACACGCTCAGGCCCAGGCAGACGCCATTGACGCTGAATACCCCGGCCTCTTCACCGGCACGGAAATAGCGCACTTCATCAAAAACACTGTAATTGGGCAGGCGATGCTTGCGGTAGTTGGCGACCCGTTCACCGTCGCGCAACACGCAGGCAGCATTCCAGGCCCCTGCGGGACCGTACTCCGGATAACCCAGCACCAGGTGTACACCGCTGACCGATTCGCGTATGCGCGTCAACGCCTCGTCCACACGCCGGCGCAAACCGGGGCGCAGCAGCAGGTCCTCGGGGGGATACGCGGTCAGCGCCAGCTCGGGAAAAACCACCACGTCCGCCGCATGCTCATCGCGCGCGGCGATGGCCGCCTCGATGATGCGCGTGGTATTGCCGTGAATATCACCCACCCAAAGATTGAGCTGGGCCATCACCACCACTACACCGGACGCGGACGTCGCTGGCATCAAGGGTATCCTGAGTCAGTTGCACATTGGGCTGAAGGTTACGGGCGGCAATGCCCCGGCCAGGCAGGCTAAAGCATGGCCTTCATGGCCTTGCCCAGCTCCGCCGGCGAACGCACAGTCGCCACCCCGGCGGCCTCAAGCGCCGCAAACTTGCCGTCGGCGGTGCCCTTGCCGCCGGTCACGATGGCGCCCGCATGCCCCATGCGCTTGCCGGGCGGGGCCGTGACGCCGGCGATATAGGCCACCACCGGCTTGCTTACATTGGCCTGTATATATTCGGCGGCCAGTTCTTCATCACTGCCGCCGATCTCACCCACCATGATCATGCCATCGGTTTCGTCGTCGCGCTCGAACAGTTCCAGACAGTCAATAAAGCCCATGCCGTGCACCGGGTCACCGCCGATCCCCACGCAGGTGGACTGGCCCAGCCCGTTCTGAGTGGTCTGGTAGACCGCCTCGTAGGTCAGCGTGCCCGAGCGCGACACGATGCCGATGCGGCCCGGCTGGTGAATCATGCCCGGCATAATACCGATCTTGCTTTCGCCCGGCGTGATGATGCCCGGACAGTTGGGCCCGATCAGGCGCACCGGCTGCCCGGCCAGCGCGGCTTTGACGCGCAGCATGTCGAGCACCGGAATGTGCTCGGTGATACACACGATCACCTCGATGCCGGCATCGGCGGCCTCGAGGATGGCGTCGGCGGCAAACGGCGCCGGCACATAGATCATGGACGCCTCGGCGCCGGTTTCGCGCACCGCGTCATGCACCGTATCGAACACCGGCAGCCCCAGGTGCTTGTCGCCGCCACGCCCCGGAGTCACGCCGCCCACCAGACGCGTACCGTATTCCAGTGCCTGCTCGGAATGAAATGTACCCTGTTTGCCGGTAAAACCCTGGCAAATGACGCGGGTGTCTTTGTTTACAAGAATGCTCATCTGCGACTCACTTGTTCGTTGTTACCAGTCACGCGGGCGCGAAAAAACCGCAACACAACGCACCCCACCCGGCGGGCGGTTTAGCCGGCGGCCGCGGCCACGACCTTGTCGGCCGCATCGCCGAGATCCTCGGCAGCGATCAGCGCCAGCCCGCTCTGCTCGAGCATTTCGCGCCCCTTGTCCACATTGGTGCCCTGCAAACGAACCACGACCGGGATATGCAGATCGACTTCCTTGACCGCCGCAATAATGCCCTCGGCGATCAGGTCACAACGCACAATGCCGCCGAAGATATTGACCAGAATGGCCTTGACCTCCTGATCGGAGAGAATCAGCTTGAATGCTTCGGTGACCCGCTCGGCAGTCGTGCCGCCGCCGACATCAAGAAAGTTCGCCGGACGCCCGCCGTGCAGCTTGATCACATCCATGGTGGCCATGGCCAGGCCGGCGCCATTGACCATACAGCCAATATCGCCGTCCAGCGTCACATAATTGAGCCCGTGCTCGCTGGCGCGATTCTCCGCTTCATCTTCCTGCGTGGTATCGCGCATCTCCGCCAACCGTTGCTGACGGAACAGGGCGTTGTCGTCGAGGTTCACCTTGGCGTCCAGCGCCAGCAGCTCGCCCTCGCCGGTGACGATCAACGGATTAATCTCGACCAGACTGGCATCGCTTTGCGTGTAAAACCGGTACAGCGCCGCTGCGAGCTTGACGAAGCGCCCGGTCTGCTCCTTGTCCAGCCCCATGGCAAAGCCCAGCCGCCGCCCGTGAAAGGACTGAAAGCCGGTGGCCGGATGGATGGCCACCGTATGCAGCTGCTCCGGGGTTTCCGCAGCGACCTGTTCTATATCCATGCCACCGGCCGGCGAGGCCAGCATAATGACCCGCTCGCGATCCCGGTCCAGCAACACACTGAGATACAGTTCGCGGGCGATATCCTGACCCTGCTCGACCATCACGCTGTTGACCGGCTGCCCGTGCTCATCGGTCTGCGGTGTCACCAGCCGGGTGCCCAGCATGGCGCTGGCGTGCGAGGCCACCTCGCCGGCATCACGCGCCAGCTTGACGCCACCGCCCTTGCCACGGCCACCGGCATGCACCTGGGCCTTGACCACCCACAACTTGCCGCCGAGCTTGCCGGCAGCCGCTTCGGCTTGCTCGGGGGTATCGGCAACGATACTCTGCGGTACGGGAACCCCGAATTCCGAGAACAACTGTTTGGCCTGGTATTCATGCAAATTCATGGACGGTGACTCCGACTGTTTGCTGACCCCGTACACATCCGGCGGGGGTGGCCTGGTCCCTGACAGTGGCGCGACCTCATGCCGCCGACCACGCATGGCAAGCCATGTTGCCTCAGGGACCCCTGCCAGGCCATGTGCCCGGGTTTTTGTGAAGGCGCTATTCTGTAGCAAAGGCCGCGCGGACGCAAAACCGGCCTTTGCAGCCGTCAGCGACGATCATCGCCCGATCCGGCAACACACGAGGTGGAAGGCCCGATGCACCTGATATTACTGGGAATACTGCTGCTATTACTGGCGCTGATCGTCTACAGCCTGCTCACCGGCGACAAGCGCCGCAGTCGCAGTAACGGCAAGGCCGCCTTTGAGCCCATGGTGCGCTGCGACAAGTGTGGCGTGCACCTGCCGGCGCGCCGGGCCCTGGGCGATGCGCGCTCGGGTTATCGCTGCCCCGATCATGAACACGACTAGCCTTACCGCCCGCGTACCCGGGGTGCCGATCGCCGCCGAGGATGCGCGCTGGCGCGCCCTGCGCTTCTATAACGGCATCCGCCTGACCTTCGCCGTCCTGATCATAGCCATTGCCCTGTTCGCGCCCACTACGCCGCAGTGGGCGCCGCCGGTACAACCGGATTTCCTCTGGATTGGCGCGGCTTACCTGCTGCTGGCGCTGGGCTGGTACGTGCTGCTGTATCTTCGCCGGCCGGGCATCGGCTGGCAGTCACACCTGCATCTGGGCGCCGACCTGCTGATACTGGGCCTGCTGATCTATATCAGCGGCGGACTGGGCGGCGGACTGGGCACCCTGATGCTGGCTCCGGTGGCGGTCGCCGGACTGATTCTGGCGCCCCGTCTGGCGGTACTGTACGCCGCCCTGGCTTCCCTGATCCTGCTGGGCAAACAGTTCTACCTGGCGTGGTTGCCCGACGGCGGGCCGCTATGGACCCAGGCCGCGATTATCGGCCTGATGGCTTTTGCCGCCGCCCTGAGCGCCAGCTTTCTGGCACGGCGGGCGCAGGAAAGCGAAGCGCTGGCCGAGCAGCGACGGCTGGAACTGCAAAGCCTGGCGCGGCTCAACGAAATCGTCATCCGCAGCATGGACAGCGGCATCGTGGTCATTGACCCGCAGCACAACATCAGGCTGATGAATGATGAAGCCACCCGTCTGCTGCTCAGCAATGCGGGGCGTAGCGTCGGTGGTCGCGCGCTGGAGGAGATATCACCGGCCCTGGCGCGCAACGTGCGCGAGTGGGAAGCGGGGATCACTCCGACCAGTAACAGCTTTACCGCCGTGGGCAAGGCCACCGATATCGTGCCGCACTTTACACGCCTGGGACAGGATGGCCGCATCGGCACATTGATTGTGCTGGAGGACCTGGCGCTGATCCGGCGACGCATGCAGGAAATGAAGCTGGCCGCCCTGGGCCGGCTGACTGCCAGCATCGCGCACGAAATTCGCAATCCGCTGGCGGCCATGAGCCATGCCGGCCAGCTGCTCGCCGAGGCCGACGGTCTGGGCGCAGAGGAAGAACGCCTGACGGCGATGATTTTGTCACACGTGCAGCGGGTCAACGGCATCGTGGAAAGCGTACTGCAACTGTCCCGCCAGCCCGCCGCACGCGCCGAACAACTGACCCTGGCAGCCTGGCTTCCCGAAGCCATTGAACAATACCGCCGTGAAGCGAGCGACCCGGGTCTGCACATTGACCTTGATATCGCCGCCGCCGACACGGAAGTCCCGATGGACCCCGCCCACCTCACCCAGGTGCTGTGGAACCTTCTCGACAATGCCCGCCAGCACGGCCGCGACGCGCACGACGAGGCGCATATAGGCGTGCGTGTAGATACGCTGGCAGATGGCCGGCGACGTGTGCTGGATGTACTGGACAACGGCCCCGGCGTTGACCAGAATCTGGTAGCGGACGTATTCGAGCCGTTCTTCACGACCAGTCATCAGGGTGCGGGGCTGGGTCTGTTTATTTCCCGCGAGCTGTGCGAGTTCAACGGCGCCACCCTGAGCCATCTGGAACAACCGGGCGGCGGCGCGCAGTTTCGCATCAGCTTCTCCGATACGCGTCGGCAACCATGACGAAGAAACCCCAAATGAACCAGTCAGCCCCCAGCGTATTGATTGTTGACGACGAGCCCGACCTGATCACCCTGCTGGAGATGACCCTGTCCCGCATGGGTCTGGACACCGCCAGTGCTGCCGATCTGGCCTCGGCGCGGAAACTGCTGGGCAGCCGGTCATTTGACCTGTGCCTGACCGATATGCGCCTGCCCGACGGCAACGGCATTGATCTGGTCCGTGACATACAACGCGGGCACAGCAACACACCGGTAGCGGTCATCACCGCCTACGGCAACGTGGAAGCCGCCGTGGAGAGCCTCAAGGCCGGCGCTTTCGATTTTGTCTCCAAGCCGGTGGACCTGCCCATGCTGCGCCAACTGGTGGACGCGGCCATGAAAAGCAGCCGCCAGCCACGGCCCGACCGCCGCTCGCGGCATATACTGCTGGGCGACTCCGACCCCATGCGCAAGCTGCGCGGGTTGATTGCGCGGGTCGCGCGCAGCCAGGCCCCGGTGCATATCAGCGGCGAATCCGGCACCGGCAAGGAACTGGTGGCACGCCTGGTGCATGAGAAAAGTGCGCGGCACGAGGGCCCGTTTGTGCCCGTCAACTGCGGCGCGATTCCCGTCGATCTGGTGGAAAGTGAGTTCTTCGGCCACCGCAAAGGCAGTTTTACCGGCGCGGTGGCGGACAAGCCCGGCCTGTTCCAGGCGGCCAACGGCGGGACACTGTTTCTCGATGAAATCGGCGACCTGCCCCTGAGCATGCAGGTCAAGCTCCTGCGCGCCATTCAGGAACGGGCCGTGCGACCAGTGGGCGCAGCGGAAGAAACCGCCACGGACGCGCGCATTATGAGCGCGACCCACAGGCCGCTGGCCGAGATGGTCGCCGACGGCCGCTTCCGCCAGGACCTGTACTACCGCATCAATGTCATCGAAATGCACGTGCCGCCGCTGCGCGAACGCCTCGAGGATATTTCGCCGCTCGCCGGGCACATCCTGCAACAACTGGCGGCGCGCAATCAGCTGCCCTGCCCCCGGCTCGGCGTCGACGCCCTTCAGGCGCTTCAAGGCTACGGCTTTCCGGGCAACGTGCGGGAACTGGAGAATATTCTTGAACGTGCACTGACGCTGTGCGAGGCGGATGAGATACAGGCCGAGCACCTGCAATTGCCGGCCGCACCGCCGGCTGCCGCCGCGGCGAAGGAGGCGCCGCTGGACGCCCAGCTCGGCGAGGTCGAACGTCAGCGCATCCTGGATGCCCTGGCTCAACACCGCTTCAACAAGACCGCCACCGCCCGAGCGCTGGGCATCACCCTCCGCGCGCTCCGCTATCGCATGGACAAGCTGGACATTGACATACATACCTGACGCGCAACGTCACATATTGACGCTCAGCGTCAGATGCTCAGCAACCCCCGTCGCCACAAGGATTTGCGCTGGCCGCGCAAACCGCGTCGCCACACCGCATGCCTGTTTTCAGGGCCGAAATTGCAAAGCTGGCACGGCCATTGCATTCTCACTGTCGAGGCCCGACCCTGAAGCTCGGGTCCGGTCGAAAGACTTTATTTAACCTCCAGGAGAGCGACATGAGTAAAATGACACAGAAGGGCTTCACGCTCATCGAACTGATGATCGTGGTGGCCATCATCGGCATCCTTGCCGCCATCGCTATCCCGCAGTACCAAAGTTACGTGGCCCGCGCGCAGTTCTCGGAAGCCCCGATGCTGCTCGGCGGTGCGCGTACGCCTGTGGAAGAGACACTGCTCTCGCGCGGGCGGGGTGGTTTGCCCGCGACTGACCAGGTAGCCGAACTGAGAACAGAACTCGGTATCCGGCTCGCAGGCGAATACGGCAATATTGACGGCTATACGGTAACCACGGAAGGTACCGGCGCGGACGAGACTCTCAGCAGCATCGAACTTGTGTACACGTTCAGTGACAACGCCAGCCCTGACCTGGAAGGGCAAACCGTCACCTTCAGCTATGAAGACCCGGACGAGACAGGGTTTGAGTGGAACTGCGT
>SLLK01000005.1 GCA_007134115.1 Gammaproteobacteria bacterium
CCATTCTGCTTAACAGTGGCTTCAGCCGCGCGCGCGCGCTGGCCTTTAACGTGCTGAGCAGTCTTGCCACGGTGGTCGGTGGCGTGCTGGCCTGGGCCGCACTGCAGGAATTCGAGCCGGTGCAGCCCTATGTGCTGGCGGTGGCGGCGGCGAGTTTCCTGTACGTGGCAGTGGCGGATCTGATCCCCGGCCTGCATCGCCATACCGACCTGCGTTCGGGTGCCTCGCAGATCGCCCTGATTCTGCTCGGCGTGGCGGTGATCGCGCTGGCGCACTCGGCCCTGCATTGAGTTGTACGCGCTTGCTGTTCAGGCGGCTGCCGACCCTGTTTGCTTGAATCGTTCCCATTCCGCCCCCATCTCCTCCGGTATACAGGACCCTGAACCGGAGAAATCAGTATGCGAATGGACAAACTGACCAGCAAACTGCAGATGGCCCTGGCCGATGCGCAGTCGCTGGCGGTGGGACGCGACCACCAGTTTATAGAACCGGTGCATCTGCTCGCTGCCCTGCTCGATCAGGAAGGCAGCAGCGTGCGTCATCTGTTGCAGCGGGCGGATACCAACGTCACCGCCCTGCGCTCGCAACTCGGCGAGGCCATTGATCGCCTGCCGCAGGTGCAGGGGGCGGCCGGCGAGGTGCATGTGTCCAATGACCTGGGGCGTTTGCTCAATATTGCCGACAAGCTGGCGCAAAAGCGCCAGGATCAGTACATTTCCAGCGAGTTGCTGGTGCTCGCGGCGCTGGAAGACAAGGGGCCGCTCAAGGAGCTGTTGACTCGCAACGGTGCCACGAAGTCGGCTATTCACCAGGCGATCGAGGATATGCGTGGCGGGCAGAGCGTGGACGACCCCAATGCCGAGGAGCAGCGGCAGGCGCTGGAGAAATACACCACCGATCTCACCGAGCGGGCCGAACAGGGCAAACTGGATCCGGTCATCGGGCGCGACGAGGAAATCCGCCGTACGGTGCAGGTGTTGCAGCGGCGCACCAAGAACAACCCGGTGCTCATCGGTGAGCCCGGCGTGGGCAAGACGGCCATTGTCGAGGGGCTGGCGCAGCGTATCGTCAACGGTGAGGTGCCCGAGGGGCTCAAGAACAAGCGCGTGCTGTCGCTGGACCTGGGCGCGCTGATTGCCGGGGCCAAGTACCGGGGCGAGTTCGAGGAACGTCTCAAGGCTGTACTCAACGATCTGTCCCGCCAGGAAGGGCAGGTGATCCTGTTTATTGATGAACTGCACACCATGGTCGGCGCGGGCAAGGCGGAGGGCGCGATGGATGCCGGCAACATGCTCAAGCCGGCGCTGGCGCGTGGCGAGTTGCACTGTGTGGGTGCCACCACGCTCAATGAGTACCGTGAAAATATAGAAAAGGATGCCGCGCTGGAGCGTCGTTTCCAGAAAGTACTGGTGGACGAACCCGGCGTGGAGGACACCATTGCCATCCTGCGCGGGCTCAAGGAGCGCTATGAGGTCCACCATGGCGTGGAGATCACCGACCCGGCCATCGTCGCAGCGGCTACGCTGTCGCAGCGCTACATCACGGACCGCCAGTTGCCCGACAAGGCCATCGATCTGATCGACGAGGCGGCCAGCCGCATTCGCATGGAGATTGACTCCAAGCCTGAGGAAATGGATCGCCTTGAACGACGCCTGATCCAGCTCAAAATCGAGCGCGAGGCGCTCAACAAGGAAAAGGACGAGGCCTCGCGCAAGCGCCTCAAAATACTGGAAGAGGAAATCGGCGAACTGGAGCGCGAATACTCTGACCTGGACGAAGTATGGAAGGCCGAGAAGGCCGAGGTACAGGGTGCCCAACACATCAAGGAAGCGCTGGAGCGGGCGCGCGTGGAGCTTGAGACGGCACGCCGCGCCGGTGATCTGACGCGCATGTCGGAGTTGCAGTACGGACGTATTCCCGAGCTGGAAAAGCAGCTCGCCGCCGCGCCCGAACAGACCGACGGTGAGGCGAGCAAGCCGCGCCTGCTGCGCAACAGCGTGGGCGACGAGGAAGTCGCCGAAGTGGTCTCGCGCTGGACCGGGATTCCGGTGTCGAGCATGCTTGAAAGCGAAAAGGAAAAGCTGTTGCGCATGGAAGACGAACTGCGCCGCCGCGTGGTGGGGCAGGACGAGGCGGTGGGCGCAGTGGCCAACTCCATCCGCCGTTCGCGCGCCGGGCTGTCCGATCCGCGGCGACCCAACGGCTCCTTCCTGTTCCTGGGGCCCACCGGGGTGGGCAAGACCGAGTTGACCAAGGCGCTGGCGGCGTTCCTGTTCAATACCGAGGACGCCATGGTGCGCATTGATATGTCCGAGTTCATGGAGAAGCACTCCGTGGCGCGGCTGGTCGGCGCGCCGCCCGGTTATGTGGGCTACGAGCAGGGCGGTTATCTGACCGAGCGCGTGCGGCGCAAGCCGTATTCGGTGATTCTCCTGGACGAGGTGGAGAAAGCGCACCCGGATGTGTTCAACATCCTGCTGCAGGTGCTCGACGACGGTCGTCTGACCGACGGCCAGGGGCGCACCGTGGACTTCCGCAATACCGTGATCATCATGACTTCCAACCTGGGCTCGCAGATGATCCAGGAAATGGCGCAGGAGGCGCGTGAGGAGTCGGGCTATCAGCGTATGAAGAAAGAGGTCATGCAGGTCGTGGAACAGCACTTCCGTCCCGAATTCGTCAATCGTATCGACGACGTGGTGGTGTTCCGCTCACTGGATCGGGCGCAAATCCGGCATATCGTCACCCTGCAGATCGCTGAACTGCAGGCCCGTCTGGCCGAGCGCGAGCTGGCGCTGGAGGTGACCGATGCGGCACTGGATCGGCTGGGCGAAGCGGGTTTCGATCCGGTCTACGGGGCCCGCCCGCTGCGCCGGGCCATCCAGCAGCAGCTGGAGAACCCGCTCGCCGGCCTCATGCTGGAAGGGCGTTATGCGCCCGGCGCAAGCATCCGTGTGGACGCCGGGGAGGACGGGCTGGTCTTCGCCTGAGTGAATGCCTGGTGGCGACCGGCAGGCCTGCCCCGCGCACGGCCTGCCGCACTGTTGCCGGCTGTCTGCTACACGTCATAATCCA
>SLLK01000355.1 GCA_007134115.1 Gammaproteobacteria bacterium
CAGGCCGGCCTGCGCCGCGGCGATATCATCACCTCGGTCAACCGCACACCGGTCGCCACCCTGTCGGAATTCGAACATGCCGTAGAAACCGCCGGCGACGGCTCACTGCTGCTGAATGTGCGGCGCGGGCGGGGGGCGATGTTTCTCATGATCCAGTAGGGCTGCGCCCTGTTGGGTCATGCGTGATTAAGTATTAAGTATTAAGCATTACGTGTTAAGGCGCATTAGCGATCGAGGCGTTTGCTCAGGGAGGAGCTGTTATGGGTTACAAGTCATTTGAAGACCTGGATGTCTGGAAACGAGCTTGCCGGCTGGCAGTCGAAATCTACGAGGTGCTCGGCGAGTGTCGCGATGCCGGCCTTAAAAGCCAGATGACGCGGGCAGCCGTCTCGGTGGCCTCGAATATTGCCGAGGGAGCGGAACGCAACAGCGCTCCGGACTATATCCGGTTTATCCACATGGCCAAGGGTTCTGCAGCGGAATTGCGTACTCAGCTGTATATCGCCGGCAAAGTGGGCCTGATCCCGGCGCAACAAGTGTCGGCGCTGGTCAAAACCTGCCGCGACTTGAGCGCCATGCTACAGGCGCTCGCCAACTCGCTAAAACACAACAAAGCACCAAAATAAACGGGCCACAGGCCCGTTTATTCTTAACTCATACCGCACGGCGCGCACAGCAAAATATCGGTCCAGCACCCGACCACCCCACGCCTTAATACTTAATACTTAATACTTAATACTCACTTCGCTGAATGCCCGCTCAGCGTCACCTTCACCTTCTTGTCTTCGCTGAGCCCTTCGTAATACGCCCGCAGCACCGTCAGCACTTCGGGGCGGCTGAAGTTGGCGGGGACGGGTTCGCCTTCGGAGAGCATCTTGCGCAGCTTGGTGCCGGAGAGCAGCAGGCGGTCTTCGGCCTCGTGCGGGCAGGTGCGCATGGAGGCCATGCCTTCGCAGCGGTTGCACCAGAATGTCCAGTCGATCTTGAGCGGCCGTGTCTGCAGGGCGTCGGCGGGAATTTCGTCAAAAATGGCCTGGGCGTCGAAGGGGCCGTAATAGTCGCCCACGCCGGCATGGTCACGGCCCACGATGAGGTGCGAGCAGCCGTAATTCTGGCGGAACAGCGCATGCAGCAGGGCCTCGCGCGGGCCGGCGTAGCGCATGTCCAGCGGATAGCCCGATTGCACCACGGTGTCGCGCACGAAGTAGTTATCCAGCAAGGCACTGATCGCCTCCTGGCGGACTTCGGCGGGGATGTCGCCGGGCTTGAGCTTGCCCAGCAGGGAGTGGATCAGCACGCCGTCGCAGGTCTCGATGGCGATCTTGGCCAGGTACTCGTGCGAGCGGTGCATGGGGTTGCGGGTCTGGAACGCGGCAACCGTGGTCCAGCCCTTGCGCTCGAACAGGGCGCGCGTTTCCGCCGGCGTCAGGTAGATGTCGGCGTACTGCCTGGGATACCCACCATCGGAAAGCACCTTCACCGGCCCGGCCAGGTTCACTTCGCCCTGTTGCATGACCATTTTCACGCCCGGGTGGTCGGCGTCTTCAGTGCCGAATACCGTCCGGCACTCGTGGCCGCGATCAATGCGGTACTTCTCGCGCAGGGTGAGTACCGCCAGCACTTCGTCGCGCTCGGCATCATACAGCGCCACATCGTCGCCTTCATTGAGGCTCTCGGCGGTGGCGCCGTCGGTCGACAAGGTGATGGGGATGGGCCAGAACAGGCCGTTGGCGGTATGCATGTTGTCGCACACGCTGCGCCAGTCGTCGTAGCCCATGAATCCGGTCAGCGGCGTAAAGCCGCCGATACCCAGCATGATCAGATCACCCACCTCGCGCGAACTGACGTTGACGCGCGGCAGGGTTTGCGCACGCTTGCGCTCGGCAGCCAGCGCATCACCTTCAAGCAAAAGGGGCTTCAAGCCCTGCCCACCATGGGGTTCGACCAGACCGGACATGCGTAATACCTCGTTTAAACTCGAAAAAATCGACTCAGGGGGCGCAAACTTTGCCACAAACGGGCCTGAAATTGAAATGCACGACCGCGAAATGGACGCGAGATGGGCGCGAAATACGCGCACTTTCGCGCGGTAGTTTTCAGTTTGACGTGTTCAGTTTTCAGACGGCGGGCGTCCGGGAGGTTAACGGCCTGACCGGGGTGGCGCTAATTTCCGGCGTCCCCGCGAAGGCGGGAACCCAGGGGGCTTCGGCAGGCTCCTGGATTCCCGTCCCTGATCGGGGTCGACGATAACGTTCCTGCGCGGGAATGACGGGGAGCACCAAACACGGGTTAGGGAACCTCTGAACGATGCATCGCGCCCGCGGCTCACGATAATGCGAAGCGCCAGGGTCGAAAGCTCATAACCAGGCTCTGGGTGAATGGTGAACAGTGAAGCGTGTCCCCACCCCTTCATGCTCTTCATTGACTTCATGGTTAGCTTTCGGTTTTTTCCGGCGGGCCTGCCGGGAATTCTTTCCCTTGCGCCCTGCGCGAAGGAATGGATCAGAGGTTCCTTCCAAGCGACCCCACACTATCCGGGTATCCGCCCCCAACACTTCATACCCCTGTGGTTTATCTCGCGAAAATTTCGCGTCCATTTCGCGGCAGATTTCGTCAAAACAGCATCCGCAGGCCAAGAACGGCGAGCAACACCGCGAACATCCGCCGCAGGAGCAGTTCCGGCAGACGCATTGCCAGCCGCGCACCCACCGGCGCCAGCAACACTGTGGCTGTGCTGATGCCGGCAAAGGCCGGCCAGTAGACGTAGCCGGTACTCCAGGCCGGCAGTATGGCCACCTGCCAGCCGGCAACGATATAGCCCAGGGTGCCAGCCACCGCGATGGGCAGGCCGCAGGCAGCGCCGGCGCCCACCGCGCGCCGCACGGACATGCTGCACCAGGTAAGAAAAGGCACAGTCAGCGACCCGCCGCCAATACCGGCCAGCGCCGAAAGCACGCCGATACCGCCACCGGCGCCCAGCAAACCGGACACACCGGGCACGACCCTCGTGGGCGCGGGCCGGAAACCCACCCACATCTGCATTGCCACCAGCAAGGCGAACACACC
>SLLK01000070.1 GCA_007134115.1 Gammaproteobacteria bacterium
CCGAGAAGGAGTAAGCCGAGGATCAGAAGCGACAGGCAAAGACCGGGTGGAAGCAGCCACCAGCTCCACGCGGGGGTGTAGTAGAAGCTCAGGGCGTTCCTGATCATGGTACCCCAGCTCACCACGCCGGGAGCCGTGATGCCTATGAACGCAAGTCCGGCTTCCATGAACACGCCGGTTCGAGCTCGGTGAATGAAGGATACGACAAGGAGCGGTCCCAGATCGGGAAGAATGTGCCGGCGGATTATATGCCCCATTCCGGCACCGAAAGTGCGGGATGCGTGGACGTGCGGGCGAGTCTTGAGGGTGAGGGTTTGCGAGCGCAGTACGCGGGCTCCCGCCGGCCAGTGCAGTACCGATATGAGAACGATCAGACCGGCGACCCCGGGCTCTATGTAGGCCGACAGCAGAATCAGCAGCACGATGGAAGGTATGACCAGCAGCACGTCGGCCGTCCTCATGGCTGTTCGTTCGAGAAGGCCCCCGGCAAGTCCGGCGGTTATCCCGATCAGAGCTCCGAGGATGGTCGACAGGAACCCCACCCCCAGCGCCATGAAGATCGATGTCTTCGCGCCGGAGGCAAGCCGGGCCCAGACGTCCTGTCCGACCTCGTTGGTGCCGAGCAGGTGCCCGGATGAGGGGGCTCGAAGCACGTTCTCGGTCTCCAGCGTGGGATCCTGAGAAATCAGGGGACCCGCCACGGCCAGAAAAGCGACCAGCGCCAGGAGGCCGATGCCCGCCTTGCCCGCGCCGCTTCGGACCACGCCGCCTACATGACTAACGTGCATGTCCCACCCTCGGGTCGAGCTTGTTGTAGACGAGGTCCACGACCAGGTTGGCGGCTAGAACGAGTATTGCCGTAAGAAGCAAAGCGCCCTGAAGCACCGGGTAGTCACGGTTGAGCAGAGCGCTGCGCACCAGGCTGCCCATACCGGGGTATGAAAACACCATTTCTATGAACAATGCTCCCATCACCACGCGGCTCGCGAGCATGGTTCCGGTGGCGGTGACGACCGGCAACAAGGCGTTTCGGGCGGCGTGGTGATAACGGACCCTCCTGTCCACGAGACCCTTCGCCCGCGCGGTCAAAAGATATGGCTCGGCTACGACACCTAGCAAAGAGCCCCGGCTAAGAAGGTACATGCCGGGCATGAAGACGAACACCAGCGAGACCAAGGGTAGGGCTAGATGCTTCAGCACATCACACATCAAGGGGAGCCCGGTGAGACCGGAATAGGGCGTTTTTGCGCCCTGGAGCGGAAACAGCCCCAGGAATACGCCAAACAGGAGAAGCAACATGGCCCCTATGAAGAACCCGGGAAACCCGGAGACGGATGTCTGCGCGACCAAGAGAGCCCGGTCGAGCTTGCTTCCTCCGCGCCAGCCCGACTCGATCCCCAGGAGCACGCCGGCCGCGGTAGCGAGCAAAAAAGCCGTTCCCACCAGCAATAGCGTCCATGGCAGGTGACCCATGAGAACGTCACGCACGGGAGCGGAGTGATAGTAGGAGTATCCTAGGTCCGCTCGGGCCAGACCCGAGAGATACGAGGCTAGCTGGTGGTGAAGGGGCTTATCGAGGCTGAAACGTTCTATCAGCCGGGCCTTCATCTCCGGGCTCATCTGAAGCATGGCCTCGGGCCCGTGGATTGCGTGGATGGGGTCTCCCGGCATCAATCGCGGCAGGGCGAAGTTGAGGCAAAGAATCGCGAGCAATGCGATGCCGTAGTCCGGCAGACGTCCTCTCATTCCAGCCCGCGCTCCACGAAGGACAGCTTGTTCAGCGGGATCGGGATACCGATGGCCATGCCGCCGGGGGTGTGAAACAGGCTCGCCTTGCCGTCGTGGGCCCAGTAGTTCTTGGGGTGATAGAGCGTAATCGCGGGAAGCTCGTATGCGTAGATCTCCTGGATCCTGTGGACCTTCCGGCGCCGCTGCTCCTCACAGGTTTGCCGGAGCTGCTCCTCCAGCAAACCGACCAGCTCGGCGTTTTCGTGATACCGGGCGCTGGTGAACAGATCCCCGACGATCACCTTATTGAGTATTTCCGGGTCACCAGCAAGGCCACCGTGTCCGCTCAGGGCAAGATCGAACCGGTCATCGCCCAGCATGGCATCGAGCGCCTTCGCCTCCACTCCTCGAGTGCGCACGGCAATCCCGGCCTCGCCAAGCTGCCGAGCCACCAGCTCGGCCAGCCTGATGGTCTCTTGCCGCTCCCCTGAAACCGCAAGCTCGAGCTCCAGTCGTTTCCCGTTCCCGCGGAGCATCCCGTCGGCCCCCGGCTCGTAGCCAAGCTCCATGAGAAGAGAGCGCGCGCGTCTCTCATCATGCCGGTACTCATCGACGCGTGGGTTGTGCCAAAGACGGTTCGATGGCGGGATGAGCCCGATTGTGCCCGAAATGCCGTGTCCCCGGCGTACAATCCGAACGATGCGTTCCCTGTCCAGGGCGTGGGCGATGGCATGACGGAACCTTCTATCGGAGAGCGGGGCCCGCTGATGGTTCATCATCAGCTTCGCCGCCCATACCGGTGGCTCCGTCTCTACCTCGTACCCAGCCGCCGCTAGGTCCTCGAGTACCTCGGCGGGAACAGGACCGGCGTTGACTTGACCGGTGCGAAGCGCCGCCGGCGTCATCTCCTGGCTGTAGCGGACGAAGCGAAGGGTGTCCGCGAGAGGCCGTCCCAGGTAATAGTCATCCCAAGCTTCGTAAAGATAGGTCCCGTGCGCTCTATCGTAATCGGCAAGAACATAAGGTCCGCTTCCTATGAGAGCTTCCGGCTCCTTGAAGTCCTCGGGAGCCTCGACGCCTTCCCACACATGGCGCGGGATAATGGGAACCGCGCCAGCAATATTGTTCAGAAACGGAGCGTAGGGGCGCGTGAGAGTGAAAAGAGCGGTGTGCTCGTCAAGAGCTTCGACCTTGCTTACCGCGCCGAGATCCGACCAAGGCCATGGATGCTCGATCATGTACTCGAAGGTAAAGACCACGTCATCGGCAGTAAGAGGCCGGCCGTCATGCCACTTCAGGCCGGGACGCAGCCGGAATGAGTAAGTACCTTC
>SLLK01000132.1 GCA_007134115.1 Gammaproteobacteria bacterium
CTCCTCCTCCTCTGCGTCCAGCAATTCCATGTTGAGGCCGAGGCCCCGCACTTCCTTGACGAGCACGTTGAAGCTTTCCGGCACGCCGGCCTCGAAATTGTCCTCGCCCTTGACGATGGACTCGTAGACCTTGGTGCGCCCGGCCACGTCGTCGGACTTGACCGTGAGCATCTCCTGAAGCGTGTAGGCCGCGCCATAGGCTTCGAGCGCCCAGACCTCCATCTCGCCCAGTCGCTGGCCGCCGAACTGCGCCTTGCCGCCCAGCGGCTGCTGGGTGACCAGACTGTAGGGGCCGGTCGAGCGTGCGTGCAGCTTGTCGTCGACGAGGTGGTGCAGCTTGAGCATGTACTTGATGCCCACCGTCACCGGCCGGGCAAAGGCTTCGCCCGTGCGGCCGTCGAAGACGATCGACTGCCCGGATTCGTCGAAGCCCGCGCGCTTGAGCGCGTCGTTCACATCCGGCTCCTTGGCCCCGTCGAAGACCGGCGTGGCGATCGGCACTCCGCCCGTCACGCTCGAGGCGGATTCGATCAGCCTTGCCTCGTCCATCCCGGCGAATGCGTCCTCGAACACCTCGTCGCCATAGGCGAGGCGAACCGCATCGCGCACTGGGGTCATGTCGCCTGAGCGCCGGTATTCCTGCAATGCCTCATCGATCTTGACGCCCAGACCGCGCGCGGCCCAGCCCATATGTGTCTCAAGGATCTGGCCGACATTCATGCGCGAGGGCACCCCGAGCGGGTTGAGCACCATGTCCACCGGCGTCCCGTCCTCAAGGAAGGGCATGTCCTCGACCGGCACGACCTTGGAGATAACACCCTTGTTGCCGTGGCGCCCGGCCATCTTGTCGCCGGCCTGGAGCTTGCGCTTGACCGCTACGAAGACCTTGACCATCTTCATCACGCCCGGAGGCAGATCGTCGCCGCGGCGCACCTTCTCGACCTTGTCCTCGAAACGGTGCTCGAGCGCGCGCTTCTGCGCCTCGAACTGCGCGTTGAGCGCTTCGACGGCCTGCGCATCCGCCTCGTCGCCCAGCGCGAGCTGCCACCACTGACCACGCGACAGCGTCTCCAGCAGCTCGTCGGTGATCTCGGTGTTGGGTTTCACGCCCTTGGGGCCCTTCACCGCGGTCTTGCCCTGGATCAGTTGACGCAGACGCGCATAGATGTTGCGCTCGAGGATCTCGAGCTCGTCGTCGCGGTCGCGACTCAGGCTTTCGACCTCCTCGCGCTCGATCTGCAGCGCGCGCTCGTCCTTCTCCACGCCGTGGCGGTTGAACACGCGCACCTCGACGATGGTGCCATAGGCCCCCGGTGGCAGCCGCAGCGATGTGTCGCGCACGTCCGAAGCCTTCTCGCCGAAAATGGCGCGCAGGAGCTTCTCCTCCGGGGTCATGGGGCTCTCGCCCTTGGGCGTGATCTTGCCCACCAGGATGTCGCCCGGCTGCACCTCGGCGCCGATATAGACGATGCCCGCCTCGTCGAGGTTGCGCAGCGCCTCCTCGCCGACATTGGGAATGTCGCGGGTAATCTCTTCCGGCCCCAGCTTGGTGTCGCGCGCCGCAACCTCGTATTCGTCGATATGGATCGAGGTGAAGACGTCATCGCGCAGGATGCGCTCGGAGATCAGGATCGAGTCCTCGAAGTTGTAGCCGTTCCAGGGCATGAAGCCCACGACGATGTTGCGCCCCAGCGCCAGCTCGCCCATGTCGGTCGAGGGCCCATCCGCGATCACCTCGCCGCGGGTGACGGTGTCACCCACCTTCACCAGCGGGCGCTGGTTGATGCAGCTCGAGGCGTTGGAGCGGGTGAACTTGCGCAGCCGGTAGATATCGACGCCCGGCTCGCCGGGGTCGATATCCTCGGTCACCCGCACAACGATACGGGTGGCATCGGCCTGGTCGATGACCCCGCCGCGCCGCGCCGTGATCGCCGCGCCCGAGTCGCGTGCCACGACGCTTTCAATCCCGGTGCCCACATAGGGCGCCTCGGATTGCAGCAGCGGCACCGCCTGACGCATCATGTTCGAGCCCATCAGCGCGCGGTTGGCGTCGTCATTCTCCAGAAACGGAATGAGCGACGCCGCGACCGAGACGAGCTGCTTGGGGCTCACATCGATCAGATCCACCGCTTCGGCTGGGTTGAGCATGAAC
This sequence comes from Gammaproteobacteria bacterium, assembly GCA_007134115.1. Classification (GTDB taxonomy): domain Bacteria; phylum Pseudomonadota; class Gammaproteobacteria; order UBA5335; family SLRW01; genus SLLK01. The sequence goes on from SLLK01000132.1 coordinate 2,153, forward strand.
TCCCCGGCCTTGCGGGTCGAGACGAGCTCATTGACGAAGCGCCCCTTCTCGTCGAGCTGGGCATTCGCCTGCGCGATGGTGTGGCGCATCTCCTCGGTCGCGGAGATATAGATCACCTCGTCGGTGACCTGACCGTTCTCGACCTTGCGGTAGGGGGTTTCGATGAAGCCGTATTTGTTGACCCGCGCAAAGGTGGCGAGCGAGTTGATCAGCCCGATATTCTGACCCTCGGGTGTCTCGATCGGGCACATGCGGCCGTAATGGGTGGGGTGCACGTCGCGCACCTCGAAGCCCGCGCGCTCGCGCGTCAGACCGCCCGGCCCGAGCGCCGAAAGCCGGCGCTTGTGCGTGACCTCCGAGAGCGGGTTGGTCTGGTCCATGAACTGGCTGAGCTGGCTGGAGCCGAAGAACTCGCGCACCGCAGCCGCCGCCGGCTTGGCGTTGATGAGATCCTGCGGCATCACCGTGTCGATCTCGACCGAGGACATGCGCTCCTTGATCGCGCGCTCCATGCGCAGCAGGCCCAGGCGGTACTGGTTCTCCATCAGTTCGCCGACCGAGCGCACCCGGCGGTTGCCCAGATGGTCGATATCGTCGATCTCGCCCTTGCCGTCGCGCAGTTCCACCAGCCCGCGGATACAGGCGATGATGTCCTCGCGGCGCAGCGTGCGATGGGTATCGGGCGCATCCAGATCGAGGCGCATGTTCATCTTGACGCGGCCCACGGCCGAGAGATCGTAGCGCTCCGAGTCGAAGAACATGGTGTTGAACATCGTCTCGGCGGCCTCGACGGTGGGCGGCTCGCCCGGGCGCATGACCCGGTAGATGTCCATCAGCGCGCCTTCGCGGTTCATGTTCTTGTCGGCGGCCATGGTGTTGCGGATGTAGGGGCCGACATTGAC
>SLLK01000024.1 GCA_007134115.1 Gammaproteobacteria bacterium
ACCTGATCCTTCAGGCCAGTCGGGTATCTACTCGCACCCGTGCTGTCTCTCTGATTTATTTCGCGAAAATCTCGCGTCCATTTCGCGGCCGGTTTTTTTGGCTTTCCTCCTGCGCTCCGTCAGCGCGCACGCCACAGGCATCGGCCCGGCAACAGCCGGTCTTGCGCCTTAACCACGTAATCACCTGGTATTCCCGCGAGCCGCCTTTTTCCAGTTGGCGAGCCGCTGGTGGTAGGTGTCCAGTTCTTCAGCGTACTGGTCAAACACGCAGGGATCACAGCCGCTTTCGCAACAGTCCTGCGGGAGCGGTTTTTCCGGGGGTTGTGGTTTTGGCGGCAGTGTTCTGTCGGGCATGATGCGGGATTGTCCTGGCGCTGTTCGAGCGTGACCATTATAACGCTGCCGCAGGGTAGACGCCGAGTGTTAGTGGTGCCGATAATGAACGCGTACCCCTTTTTCAGCAGGATGCGTCCATGGCCATGAAAACCATTAATCGCCGCTTTATCTCCGGGTTGCTCGCCATTCTGCCGCTGGCAGCAACGGTGGGCCTGCTTTACTGGCTGGCGGTCACCGCCGAATCACTGTTGGGAGGCCTGTTGCAGGCCATACTGCCGGATATCCTGTATATCCCGGGCATGGGCCTGCTCGCGGCGGCGGGGCTGATCTTCCTTATCGGGTTCATGCTGGATGCCTGGCTGTTTCGCTGGATCTTTGAGCGCGCCGACCGGCTGATGTCGCAGATTCCGCTGGTGCGTTCCATCTACATGGGTGTACGCGATTTCGCGGATTATTTTTCCGAGGAAAATCGCCGGCGCAATTTCAGCCGCCCGGTGGTGGTGCACTTCGGTGACGGCCGTCGCCTGATGGGCCTGGTCACGCGCGAGGATTTTGAGTCGTTGCCCGATACCCTGGGCGGCGAGAATGATGTCGCGGTGTATTTGCCGATGAGCTTCCAGATCGGCGGCTACACCATCATGCTGCCCCGCGACCAGGTGGAAACGGTGGATATGCCGGCCGAGGACGCACTCAAGTACATTCTCACCGGCGGCATCACACGCAAGGCGCGTGACGAGTAAATCCTAGAACTTCTGTTTCGCCAGCCACGGGATCATGCGCTCGAAGGCCTGCTCTATATCCTCCATTGAGGCCGAATAACTCAGCCGCAGTGAATTGGGGCAGGAATCGCCAAAGGCATCCCCGGGCACTACACATACCCCGGTTTCCTCCAGCATGCGGATGGCCACGCTGGTGCCGTCGGTATTGGGCGGCAGCGCCGGGAGCATGTAGAAAGCGCCCTGGGGCCAGTAGCCCGTGAGATGGGGCGACTCGCCCACCAGTTCCACCACCCGGTCACGCCGCCGGCGGTACTCGCCCACCATTTCGTCGATGCATGAGCGGTCCCCGCGCAGCGCGGCCACACCGGCCCACTGCGCGGGGGTGCTGGCCACCGAGGTGGTGAACATGTGGTAGCGGCGCAGTTTCTTGATTGCGCCCTGGCTGCTGATGATCCAGCCTACGCGCAGCCCCGGCATGGCAAAGGTCTTGGAGAAGCTGCTCACCGCCATGACGTGATCGAGGTCGGAGGTGCAGCGGATGACGCTGGGGTATTCCATCTCGTCGAGCACCAGGTGGTCGTACACTTCGTCCGAGAACACATAGATGCCGCGATAGGCCGCTTCCTGCACGATGGCTTCCACCGTCTCGCGCGGGTAAACCGCGCCGGTGGGGTTGCCGGGCGAGTTCAGCACGATGGCGAAGGTGCGCATACTGATGTTGTCGATGACTTCCTGCGGGTCGAGCTGGTGGCCGTTCTCCGGACGCGTAGGAATGGTCTTGACCTCGCCGCCGTTCATGCGGATCAGCGGGGCATACATGGTGAAGGTCGGGTCGGCGACCAGGAACTGGCGGCCCGGCGCCGCGGTGCCGCTCAGCGCCAGGAACATGCCTTCGGTTGCACCGGAGGTCACAAGAATATTGTCTTCGGTGATCTCCCGCTCATAACGCGCGCTGTAGTACTGGGCCAGCTCAGTGAGCAGTTCCGGCAAACCGGCATCCATGGTGTAACCGGTTTGCCCGGCCCGCAACGCGTCGATGTTGGCCTCGATGATGTGTTCGGGCGTGGGGAAATTGGGCTGGCCGATGGACAAGTGGATCACATCGTCCATGCTGGCCGCGAGGTTGATCATGCGACGTATGCCGGGCATGGGGATCGCCTGCAGCGAAGGCGTCCACATCTGCTCGTTGCTGTCGTATTCTTCCTGCTGGATTTGTTCGCGCACCATTGACTCCCGGATCGTCGCTGACAGCCCCTGAACACCGCCCGCAACCAGTGCCGGGCGCTTCTGGCTCTGAGCCTAAGTGGCGGTGCTCGCAAGCGTCAAGCGTTTCCTTCATGTCGCCGGTTGACGCTGGCGCAAGGCGCTGGGTACTGTCACTCAGGCAGTTGCAGTTGCCTGCCCGCCTGACCCGGACGCCAGGTGCATACCGTGTGCCGGGATCAGTATTTCACAGCGTCGACCAGGGAGGTTTTAGCGGATGTCCGCAGCGGAAATCCGATCGCCGGTGATCGCCGTATTGTTCGATGCGGATGAGGGTCCGCCGCCCGGTCTGGACGTGGTGGACGGCGAGGCCACCATACGTTACGCCACGGATGCCGCCGGCCTGGCGGCAGCCCTGGACGACGCCGATATCCTGCTGGTCACCGATTTCCGCACCCATGCCCTGCACGAGGCCTGGTCCGCAGCGCGCCGCTTGCGCTGGATCCATGCCACCAGCGCCGGGGTCGATGCGGTGCTCATTCCCGAGGTGGTGGCCAGCGAGATACCGGTAACCAATGCGCGCGGACTGTTCGATCGGGGTATTGCCGAGTACGTGCTGGGTGCGGTGTTGCTGTTTGCCAAGGACATGCGGGGCAGCCTGCGTTATCAGGCGCAGCGCCAGTGGCGTCACCGCGATACCGAGCGCATTGACGGGCGCGAGGTGCTGGTGGTGGGGGCCGGTTCCATCGGTCGCGAGGTAGGGCGACTGCTGCGCGCGGCGGATATGCGCAT
>SLLK01000148.1 GCA_007134115.1 Gammaproteobacteria bacterium
CCGGATCAACTGCGGATGTATACGGGCAGGCAATTCTCGACACTGCTGGAGCAACAGGCGTTCCTGGAATCGTTACCGGGCCACTTGCCGGCTGATCCGGCAAGCCAGGCCCGGTTACCCGAACTGCTGAATCGTCTGCGCGCCATAGCAGCGCGGGAGGAAGGCTGACTCACTGTTTACCCTGTCATGCGTTTCCTTCAGTTGATTGTCGCCTTTGAGATTGCCGCGTCGGCGGGCGCCTCCTCGCAATGACAGTGATGCGTTGGCGGGGAGCCGGTCATATTTGTGTCCTATACTGGGTACACGCAGGTTGCCATCTGGAGTCGAACAATGCGCTACACGTACATGGACAGCCCCGTGGGCGAACTGATGCTGGCGGGTGATCGTGAGGCACTGCGCTGGATCGGTTTCGCCGGCGGACGAATGGCCCGGCGTGCGGCACCGGGCTGGGTGCGGGACCCGGCCGCATTTGCCGCGGTACGCGAGCAGCTTGATGCCTATTTCGCCAGCCAGCTGACGCGCTTTGACTTGCCGCTGGCGCCGCAGACCACGCCGTTTCAGGGTCGGGTGCTGGCTGCATTGCGCGAGGTGCCTTACGGCGCCACCATCAGCTATGGCGAACTGGCCCGGCGCGTGGGCAATCCGCGCGCGGCGCGGGCGGTGGGTATGGCCAATGCGCGTAATCCGATCCCCGTGATCATCCCCTGCCACCGCGTCATCGGCGCCAGTGGCGAACTCACCGGTTTTGGTGGTGGTCTTGATATCAAGCGCACGCTGCTGGCGCTGGAACAGGGCGCATCCCGCGCGGCCTGATGCACCATCGCGGTGCAAGCCGCCCCCGAATTGCCCGTCATTTGCCGCCACCATGCCTGTGATGGCGCCGCCACAGCGTGCCGGCGTGCGGCACGCCTTTTGCTGCAGATGATTCGGGGGCAACGTGGCTCGTCGAGGTGTTGTCGCGGCTCAACCCGGGTGATGGAGAGGCGATATGTACGCGGGCGTCCTGCTGGATATAGGCGGTGTGCTCTACGAGGGGAAGCAGCCGGTGCCGGGGGCGGTGCAGGCGCTGGGCCGTTTGCGCGAAGCCGGGCTGCCGCTGCGCTTCGTCACCAATACCAGCCGCGCCACGCGCGAGCAGGTGGCCGACAAGCTATGCCGTCTGGGGTTCGAGGTCAGCGCCGGGGAGATTTACACCGCGCCCAATGCCGCGGCGGATGCCTGCCGTGAACGCGGTCTGCACCCCATGCTGGTAATCCACCCCGCGCTCGAGCCGGACCTGGCCGGGATGGATGACGCCACGCCCGATGCTGTGTTGGTGGGCGATGCGGGTGAATACTTTACCTACCCGCGTCTGAACGCAGCGTTCCGGCTGCTGCTGGAGGGCGCGCCGCTGCTCGCGCTGGCGCGCAATCGCTACTTTCGTGACGACGATGGTCTGGCCCTGGATATGGGGCCTTTTGTCGCGGCGCTGGAATATGCCGCCGGGGTGGAGGCGGAAATTTTTGGCAAGCCGAGTGCGGCGTTTTTCCGCGAAGCGGTGCGCAGCCTGGGTGTGCCGGCCGGGCAGGTGCTGATGGTCGGCGACGATGTGCAAAGCGATGTGTGCGGTGCGGTGGAAGCGGGGCTGCACGGGGTTCTGGTGCGCACCGGCAAGTTCCGTGACGGGGACGAGGCGGCGTTGCCCGGGGGGGCGCAGGTGGTCGATGATTTCGCGGCGGTGGTCGACCGGGTGATCGCGGATGCGGGTGCCTGAGTCCAGGGCCGGGATACCTGCGGCGTGTCAGGCCGGGCGGGGTTTTTCCAGTTGTTCCACCAGTTCCACCAGGTTGCCGTCGGGGTCGCGGATGTAAGCGGTGCGTTGCCCCCAGGGCCGGTCGTGGGGCGCGGTGACGCCTTCGGCGCCGGCCGCGGTCAGCGTTCGCCAGGCTTCGTCCACATCGTCGAATTTGAAGCCAATCTCGAACGCCGGGGCATCCGCGGCGGGTGGTCTAATCTCCTGGCCCAGCGTCTCGGCCATGGCCTCGCGGGTGAAAAGGCCCAGCCGCGTGGTGCCGGTTTGCAGTTGCGCGAAGCGTGCGGCGCGGTGCTTGAGAGGCAGACCCATGGTGTCACAGTAAAAGGCCAGTGCGCGGTCGAGATCGCCGACCACGAGTACAATGTAGTCGAGTGCCTGTGCCTGCATGGTGCGCTCCTTTACGCGGTGGCCGGGCGTTGATCCGGGCAAACTGATGTATGCTGGCGGGTCATCGATATCCGCCCGGCCCTTGAATTCAAAAACGCATCCGGAGAGCGTCATGTCCTCGCTTGTGCTGCACCATTATCCCGCTTCGCCCTTCTCGGAAAAAGTCCGCCTGGCGTTTGGCTACAAGGGGCTGGCCTGGAAATCGGTGCTGATTCCGGCAGTGATGCCCAAGCCGGATCTGATGCCCCTGACCGGTGGTTACCGCAAGACGCCGGTGATGCAGTTCGGCGCCGATGTGTATTGTGATACGCAGTTGATGATGTGCGAGCTGGACCGGCGTTATCCGGACTGCCCCCTGTTGCCGGCGGCGGGGCAGGCCAGTGCCGAGGCCATGGCCGACTGGGCCGACCATACCCTGTTCCTGCACGGCGTGGCGATTGCCTTTCAGCCCGCCGGCATGGAGAGCTTTGCCGCCGCCCTGACGGCGGACGAACTGGCCCGCTTCCAGCAGGACCGGGCTTCCTTTATGGATGGTCTGCGCCCGCCGTCACTCGCCGTGGCGCAGGCGCGCTTCGCCTTCTGGATGGATCGCCTTCAACAGCAACTCAGTGATGGCGGCCCGTGGCTGTTCGGTGAACATCCCACGGTGGCTGATTTCGCCGTGGCGCATCCGTTGTGGTTCATCGTCAGCCGCGAAAAGCTGGCGCACACCCTGGACCCGTGGCCGAAGGTGGCCGAATGGTTGCAGGCCATGACCGCGCTGGGCCATGGCACCGAGCATCGTTTTGGCGCCGACGAAGCCCTGGCGCTGGCACGTGAGAGTGAGCCGGCGCCGTTGCCGGACGGGGGCAGCGAGGACCCCGGCGGACTGCGCCCGGGTGATGAGGTGAGTGTGGTTGCCACCGACTATGGCCGCGATCCGGTCGTCGGCGAGCTGGTCTACACCAGCCCGGAGCGGGTGATCATCCGTCGCACCACGCCGGAAACCGGCGTGGTGCATGTGCACTTCCCGCGTGTCGGGTTTGCGCTGGAAGTTGCTTCTGGCGCTGGCTGATCGCTGCCCGTCAGCCGGTGTTCTGCAGCCCCTGGGCAATGCCGTTGACGGTTTCCAGCAGGGCCTGAAAGAGTTCGTCGTCCTCGCGGTCGGTCTCGCGCCAGCGCGCCAGCAGATCAATCTGTAACAGGCTGAGCGGATCAATATACGGATTGCGCAGGCGTATGGAGCGTTGCAGCGAGGGGTCGCGGTCGAGCAATGCGTCGATGCCCTTCAGGTGCAGAATGCAGTCCACGGTGCGCTCGAATTCTTCCTGGATAATCTTGAACAGCGCGCGCGAAGGGCCGTCGGCCAGCTCCGCGTAACGCCGGGCGATATTGAGGTCCGCCTTGGCCAGCACCATTTCCGTATCATCCAGCAGGTTGACCAGAAACGGCCAGTGGCGTGCCATACGCCGCATGCGATGGTGGCCGAAGGCCTCGGTGGCGGCGACCAGGCCGCTGCCCAGCCCGTACCAGCCGGACAACAGATGCCGGCTCTGGGTCCAGGAAAACACCCAGGGGATGGCACGCAGGTCCTCAATGCGTGCATTGGCCTGGCGTGAAGGCGGCCGCGAGCCGATGCGCATGCGCTCGATGACATCAATAGGAGTGGCCTGGCGGAAATAGCCGTGAAAGCGCGGGTCCTGGTACACCATGCCGCGATAGGCGTCGCGCGCGGCATCGGCAATATGCTGCATCATCCGCGTCCATTCCTCGCGCTCCGCCGGCCGGGCAATCGCATCGGTGCTGGCCAGCATGACGCCGCTGGTCATCTGCTCCAGGGTGCGCGAAGCGATGGCGCGCAGGCCGTAGTTGGCGTCGATGATCTCGCCCTGCTCGGTGACCCGGAAACGGCCGCGCACGGCATCCGCCGGCGCCGCACGCACCGCGTTGTGCACTTTGCCGGCACCGCGGCTGGCGGTGCCGCCACGGCCGTGGAATATGGTCAGGCCCACACCCGCCTCGCGGGCCATGGCGGCGAGTTGTTGCTGGGTGGTGTGCACGGCCCAGCGCGAGGCCGCCAGCCCCCCGCTCTTGTTGCTGTCCGAGTAGCCCACCATCACCATCTGCCGGTTGCCGCGCTGCAGCAGGTGGCGCCGGTACCCGTCGTCTTTCAGTAAATCGGCCAGGATCGGCGGTCCCTGCTCCAGGTCTTCGGGGGTTTCCAGTAACGGCACCACATCCAGCGGGATATGTCCGTCCGCGTCTACCAGCCCCGCCTGTTGCGCCAGGTAAAGCACCGCCAGGACGTCGTCGGCCTGGCGCGTCATGCTCACGATCCAGGGCCCGAAGCTGTCGCGCCCGTGGCGTTCGCGGCCCTCGATGATCGCGCGGAATACATCCAGCGTGGCGCGCACGGTTTCATCATCACTTGCGGCGGCCGGCTCGCCCGGGTGAGCCAGCGCCTCGCGCAGTGTCGCGGCGCGTGCCGACGGTTCACGTTGATCCCAGTCGGTCATGCCCAGCAGTTTGCCGGCAACCTCCCGGTGTACTTCGGCGTGCTGGCGTATATCCAGGCTGGCCAGGTGGAAGCCGAAGGTTTGTACGCGAATCAGCAGGCGCTGTACCCAGAACAGCCCGGCATGCTCACCCTTGTTGTTGCGCAGGCTGTCGGCAATCAACTGCAGGTCGTCCCGGAACTGTTCAGGTTCGGCGTAGGCATCCGCGGTGCCCGCGGCGGTGGCGGCCAGGCGTGCCGAGAGCATGCGCAGCAGCACCCGGTAGGGCATGTTGCGGTGGCGCGCCGGGATGTGCTCGAGCTCCTCGGGGAAGCGGCGGTGATAATCGTTAATACGCTCTAATATGGCCGGGTCCACGTTCACGCGCGAGGGCGACTGGCTCAGGTGGTCGTAGAGCTCGTTCAGTTCCGTGCGGTAGCGGGTCAGGAGGGTACGGCGGTGGCTGGCCAGGGTCTCACGCATGGTGTCGGCGTTGACGTTGGGGTTGCCATCCATATCTCCACCCACCCAGGAAGCAAAGCGCACCATGGGCGGCAGGGCCACCTCACGCGCGGCCTCGCCGAAATGGGTGACCAGGTTCTCGCGCAGGGTTTCCTGGAAAACCGGAATGATCCGGTAGATCACGCCGGTCAGGTAGAACAGCACGTAGTCGACCTCGTCGGCCACCGTGCGGCCCTCATACGGATGGCTTTCGGTCTGCCAAACCGTGGTCATGTCGGCGCGGATGCGCGCCAGGCGGATATGCTCCTGGCGTGGCGTGGGCGCCGGATCAATACCCTCCACCAGCCGCCGCGCGATGCGTTGCTGCTTGTGCAGAATGCTCTGGCGCGTGGCCTGGGTGGGATGTGCGGTGAATACCGGCGTGATTTCCATCTCGCCGAGCAGTTCCACAACTTCGTCCAGGCTCAGGCCGGCGTCGGCCAGCTGGCCAATGGCCTCGGCCAGGCTTTCCGGTTGCGGCGGTTTGCCGGGACGGGCGTGATAGCGCATGCGGCGGATGCGGTGCACCTTTTCCGCCAGGTTGACGACCTGGAAATAGGCGCCGAAGGCATGCACCAGGTCAGTGGCCTGCCGCGGTGCCAGGCTGGCCAGATGCGTGGAGAGGTCGGCCTCGGCGGCGCGTGCCGCCGCCGGCTCGCCTTCGCGACGCGAGATCGCCGTGCGGCGGGCGGTTTCCACCGCACGGTAGAGTTCCTCGCCGCCCTGTTCGAGCAGCAGGTCGCCGAGCAGTTCGCCGAGGGTGCTGACATCCTCGCGCAGGGCGGCATCCCGGGGCGAAAAGCGGACATCCTGGCGCGACATAGGCAAATTCCGGATCGGTGTCTGGGTGACGGTTGTCAGCCTTTGGTGACCCATGCTACCGGACTCGCCGCCGTGGCAGAAGCGGCGTGAGCGGCGGGTTGTTCACGGCCGTGCTAAAGTCATTTCAGGGCCTGTGTGATCATGTGTGGTGAGGTGTCTGTACCCCCGTGGGCCTGGAGGGAGTCAGGGAGGTATTGGTTATCGACTGGCGCGCCACGAGATTGCTGATCAAGCTCCGGTGGCGGCTGCGCAACGTGGCGCGACGGCCGGCATGGTGGCGGCGTGTCTGCGCTTTTGCGCTGTTTCTGGCGCTCCTGCTGGTGTTTTATCCGCTGGCGGTATCTACAACAACCCCGCAACCGGACGCTGCCACCATGGTATGGGCGTCCGCGTTGACCCTGCTGCTGGTTGCCGCCGTTAGCGGGGTCATCGCACGCAGGCTGGGTGCCGGCACGGATTCGCGTGTGATTGACCGGTCGGTCATCAACGCCCTCAATGACGGCTACTACGAAGTGGATCTGAAGGGCAATATTGTCGATTTCAATGACGCGCTGCCGGGCCTTGTCGGCTATGCGGCCAATGAAGTGGTCGGCGTCAACTACCGGTCCTTCATGTCCGCGGAGGACGCGGCGCGTATCTTCGCCGTGTTCAATCGTGTGTATCTCAGCGGGGTGCCCCACCGCAGTGTGGCGTGGCGTATGCAGCGCCGTCCCCAGGATGTGCCGCGCGAGATGGAAGCCTCGGTGTCGCCGTGCCTGGACGGCGGCGGACAGGTCATCGGCTTTCGCGGCATTGTGCGTGACGTCACCGAGCGCTGGCGCATGGAGCGCGAGCTGCGCGAAAGCGAGGAGCGACTGCGACGACTGTCGGAAGCCACGCTGGAGGGGGTCGTCATCCAGGACCGTGGTCGCATTCTTGACGTCAATGAAACGGCGGCGCGTATGTTCGGCGGCAAGGCCGCGGACCTCATCGGTCGTAGCACGCTGGATTTCGTGATTCCGGAACAACGCGAGCGCGTGCTGGGCTACATTCTTGAGCAACGCGAGAACCCCTACGAGTCGGTGGGCCTGCGCACGGACGGCAGTACCTTCCCGATGGAACTCATCGGCCGCACCATTCCCTACGACGGCGAGATGCGGCGGATTACCGCCGTACGCGATATCAGCGACCGCAAGGCTGCCGAGGCTGCGTTGCGGGACAGTGAAGAGCGTTATCGCCGTATTTTCGAGGCCGCCACCGATGGCCTGCTGGTGTTCGACAGCGAAGGTCTGCTGGTGGATTTCAATCCGGCCGGCGACCACATGTTCGGGTTGCGCCAACGGGAACCCGGCACGACCACGCTGGATGAACTGCTGGATCAGCGCCCGGCGTCATTCTCCACGTCTTTTCTCGCCGCCGTCAGGGCCGGCGAAAATCCCCATGATGAACTGCTGGGCCGACGTGGTGACGGCATCGTCTTTGACGTCGACCTGCGCGGCATGAGTTACAGATTGGCGGACGGTGAAGCCTGCCTGGTGGTGGCGCGGGACATCACCGAGCAAAAAAGCGCCCGGCGGCATATAGATTATCTGGCCCACTATGACCTGCTCACCGGTCTGCCCAACCGGGCGTTGTTGAATGACCGGCTGGGCCAGGCACTGGTTCAGGCGGGGCGACGTCAAAGCATGGTCGGCGTATTGTTTATCGATCTGGATCGCTTCAAGACGGTGAACGATTCACTGGGCCACGGCGTGGGGGACACATTACTGGAGAAGGTGGCGCAACGGCTGAGAGACACTGTGCGCGCCGGTGATACGGTGAGCCGATCCGGCGGCGATGAGTTCGTGGTGATGTTGCCGGATCTGCGGGAAGTCAGGGAGGCAAGTGCGGTCGCGCAAAAGATCATGGAGGCGATCAACCGCCCCTTCGAGGTTGAGGCACAGGAACTGCGGGTCACGCCCAGCATCGGTATCAGTCTCTACCCGCGCGACGGTGATGCGCTGGAGCCACTGTTGCGCAATGCCGATGCCGCCATGTACCACGCCAAGGAACGCGGTCGCGCCAATTTCCAGTTCTACTCCGACCGCATGCATGCCACGGTGCGCGAGCGCCTGGCCATGGAGGTGGGCTTGCGCGGCGCGCTGGAAAAGAACCAGCTCGAACTGGTCTACCAGCCCCAGGCCAGCATGGATGATTTCAGCATCATCGGCATTGAGGCGCTGCTGCGCTGGCGCCATCCGGAGCTGGGGCTGGTGTATCCGTCACGCTTTGTCGAGGCCGCCGAGCACAGCGGCCTGATGGCGGCCATCGGTGAATGGGTGCTGGAGCGCGCCTGCCGCCAGAATCGTCGCTGGCAGGACGCCGGTTTGCCGTGCGTACCTATCGCGGTTAATCTTTCACCCATGCAGTTCCGGCGCGGTCGGCTGGATGAGGTCGTGGCCGGGGTGCTTGAGCGTACCGGGCTGGAAGGGCGCTGGCTGGAGCTGGAGTTGACGGAGACCGTCATCATGCAGGAACTGGCGTCCACCAGCGAGGACATGCGGCGACTCAAACAACTGGGCTTGTCGCTGGCGCTGGACGACTTTGGCAAGGGGTACTCCAGCCTGAGCTATCTCAAGCGCTTCCCGCTGGACAAGCTCAAGATTGATCAGTCCTTTGTGCGTGATGTCGTTGTCGATCCCGACGATGCCGCCATCGTGGCGGCCATCGTCAGCATGGCGCGCAGTTTGCGCCTGGGTGTGGTGGCGGAAGGCGTGGAACGTAAAGAGCAACTGGAGTTCCTGCGCGAGCAGGGCTGCGAGGCGGTGCAGGGCTTTTATCTGCAACGACCGGTTGCCGCAGCGACCATGGCCCGTATACTGCGCCGGGGCGGGGTTCAACCGGGGCGTCGACGTCGGGTTGCCGCACGGACCGAATAAGCACAGACAACAGGGGCGCAACATGGATTTACCGGCGATTCGTAAAACCTACCGGCGCTATGCCGGCCACTACGACGTGGTCTTTGGTGCGGTATTCAACCCCGGCCGCAAGCAGGCCGTGGCCGCCATTAACAACAAGCCCGGCCAGCGCATCCTGGAAGTCGGGGTGGGTACCGGCCTGTCGCTGCCCATGTATCGCGAAGATGCCAGGGTCACCGGCATAGACATCTCTCCGGAGATGCTCGACAAGGCGCGCGAGAAGGTGGCCGAGCAGAACCTGGGGCAGGTAGAGGCATTAATCGAGATGGATGCCGAGCAACTGGAGTTCCCGGATAACAGTTTTGACGCCGTGGTGGCCATGTATGTGGCGTCGGTGGTGCCCGATCCGGAGCGCCTGATGAACGAGATGCGCCGCGTGTGCGTGCCCGGCGGCGACATCCTGGTGATCAACCACTTTGCCTCCACCAATCCGGTGTTACGGCGTCTGGAGCGTGGCCTCAAGCCGTTGTCCAAAATGCTTGGATTTCACCCGGACATGGACATTGACACCCTGCCCAACGAACCCGACTTCCCGCGTCTGAGCGTCAAGCCGGCCAATGCCTTCGGCTACTGGAAGCTGGTCCAGTATCGTAATGCCCCGGCGGGTGCGCATGGGGGTAACGGGGTCGCCGTGGCAGCGGAGAAGTAGGGGGAGCGGTGGCCTGTGAAAGGTGGCAGGTGACAGGTGGAAAGTGAAAGGTGAAAGGTGAAAGGGGAAAAGTGAAAAGTGAATGGGGTGCGGTTGCCGCGGATCATTTTTACGGCGCCTGGCGGGGGAAATGGCTCGGCAGGTGATGGAGCGAAGCACAAAAGCCGGGTAATCGAGCCCGTCGACAGGTTCTGACTCACAAGCCTCCCCCCTTGCGCGAAGCGGAAGGGGGGATTGAGGGGGGATTCGGCAACGCCCCCGAAACCTGTTTTTTATTCGTCTTTTATCCCGCCCTTGAGCAGTGAAACGTCAAAGCCCCGCTCGTTGAGCAGGAAAGCGGCTGCCGAGCTGCGCCGCCCGGTGTCGCAGCAGGCGATGTAGGGCACGTCGGGGTCGAGCTCGTCGGCCTTGAGGCGCAGCAGGTACAGCGGCAGATTGATGGCGCCGTCGAAGTGCCCGTTGCGAAACTCTGCGGGCAGGCGTACATCCAGCCAGCGCGCGCCCTTGGCGACCATCTCTTCAGCTTCCTGCTGGCTGACTTCATTGAGCAGGGGTTCGTTGAGCAGCGTCTGGAAATCTTCCTTGGACAGGCGCATGAGCTCGCCGTCGGTGGCCATGGTGACGGTGGCGTTGCGTGTGGTTTCGGCGACCAGCGCTTCCTCGCCGAAACTGTCGCCGTCGCGCAGTGTGGCCAGTTTGATTTCCTGCTTGTTGGCCGGATTGGTGCGCGACACGGTGCATTTGCCGCGGGCGATAATGTAGAAGTAATCGCCCGGGTCGCCCTGGCGCACGATGACATCGCCGGCGCTGGCGGCATGCGGTTCCATGCGCATGAACATAGCCTGGATGTTGGCCGGGGGGATGCGGTGGAAGGCCCGTGTGCGCAGGATGCGGGTCATCCAGTCGCCGCCGGCCTCGCTGCCCTGGTCAGCCTCGCCGCTGAGCTCGTTGACCTCGAAGGCGCCGGTCTGGTCCCAGGTGAGCATCAGATCCAGCAGATCGCTGTCCACCAGCAGGATGCGACTGGTGGCGGCGGTGTGGGCGGTGTAGCGCCGCGGGTTGTGGTGGGCGAGCGGTTGCCGCGCCAGTTCGGTGCCGGGCTTGACGGTGGTGCGCTCTTCCTTGCCCTCAAGAAGCTTGACTGCACCATCGAGCACATACATGTGGTGTTTGACGCTGTCGCCGGCACGAAACAGGGTCTTGCCCGCGGGCACCTGTTGCACACGTACCTTGCCGGCCAGCTCGCGCAACTGGTCAACATGCATGTCGTGCATGGGGGACAGTTCCCGCAATTCGTGATGGTCGATGCTGTCAGCCATACTCAAAGTCCGTTTCACAACCTGATGCGCGCTGCCGGCGCCCGCTGTCAGGGGCTTACTTTAGCACAGCTCCCCGAGGTTGCCCGGTAGTGAACTGGTTCACATACGCCGCGTTGCAATTATGCTTTAATGGCGCAACATGGCGCAGGCAAAGGAGTGTTTCCACAGCCTGCTTCCGCAGTCCCGGCTTTGGGGTGCAGACTGTTGCCTTCAGGGAATATGGCGCGCAATGATTTTGACAGCCACAATCCGGGCGGAGGCGCAGCCGTGTCAGCAAACACAGCGGGAATCGCCGAACGCATTGAACGGCTCAACCGTATCGGGGTGGCGCTGTCGGCCGAGGCCGATACGCGCCGCGTGCTGGAGATGGTTCTCGACGGCGCCCGCGAGCTGTGTCATGCCGATGGTGGCACCTTGTACACGGTGCAGGACGACGGCCGGCGCTTGCAATTCGATATTGTGCGCAATGACACCCTGGATATCGGCTGGGGCGGTCCTGACCAGCCCCCGGTGCCGTCGGAGATGCCCCCGGTGTTGCTGTATGACGAACAGGGACGGCCGGCGCGGCATACGGTGGTAGGCTGTGCGGCGCTGGATCGTGCCACGCTGAATATCGCCGACGCCTGGACCGACACCCGCTTTGATTTCTCCGGCACCCGTGCCTTTGACCAGCGCACCGGGTATCGCTCCCGTTCCCTGCTCGCGGTGCCCATGCTTGATCACCGCGGCAAGCTGATCGGCGTGCTGCAATTGCTCAACCGGGCGGCGGAACACGCCGACGCCGCCGGCGTGTTCGACGCCACCGATATCAGCCTGGCGCAATCGCTGGCCTCGCAGGGCGCCGTAGCGCTGAGCCGGCAGCGACTGGCTGATCAGCAGCGGGAGCTGTTCGAGTCATTTGTGCGCCTGCTGGCAGCCGGGATTGACGAAAAGTC
>SLLK01000250.1 GCA_007134115.1 Gammaproteobacteria bacterium
CATTGAAGTGGATGTGGACTGCATCTGCGACGGCGAGAAGGTGATGGTCGGCGGTATCATGGAGCACATTGAGCAGGCCGGCGTGCACTCCGGTGATTCGGCCTGCTCGGTGCCCCCGCACAGCCTGTCGCCGGCCATGCAGGATGAACTCCGCGCGCAAGTGGCCGCGATGGCCCGCGAACTGGGCGTGGTGGGATTGATGAATACCCAGTTCGCCATCAAGGGCGATGAGGTGTTCGTGCTTGAGGTGAATCCGCGCGCATCGCGCACGGTGCCCTTTGTGTCCAAGGCCACCGGCCAGCCGTTGGCGAAGATTGCCGCCCGGTGTATGGTGGGTACAAGTCTTGCGGCGCAGGGCGTGAGCACGCAGCCCCAGCCGGAATACTATTCGGTCAAGGAGTCGGTCTTTCCCTTCATCAAGTTCCCGGGCGTGGATTCCATCCTCGGCCCGGAAATGAAGTCCACCGGCGAGGTGATGGGCGTCGGGCGGACATTTGGTGAGGCGTTCGGCAAGGCACAGTTTGCCGCCGGTGTGGTGTTACAGCCCGATGGCCGGGCCCTGCTCAGTGTGCGCGATCCGGACAAGGCTGCCGCCGTAGCGCTGGGCAAGGTGCTGGTGGAGCGTGGTTTCGAGCTGGTAGCCACCCGCGGTACCGCGCAGGCACTGGCAGTGGCTGGTGTACCCTGTACTGCAGTGAACAAGGTGACCGAAGGTCGCCCGCATATCGTGGACATGATCAAGAATGGCGAGATCGGCTTTATCGTGAATACGACCGAGGGCAAGAAGGCCATTGACGAGTCGCGCTCTATACGGCGTGCCGCCCTGCAGCAAAAAGTGGCCTATTACACGACGATTGCCGGCGCACGCGCCAGTGTGCTGGCACTGGACTACCTCGATTCGGTGGTGGTCAATCGTTTACAGGATTTGCACCGGGAGCTTGAGTCATGAACAGGGTTCCATTGACCGTGCGTGGCGCCGAGAAGTTGCGTGAAGAGCTCCGGCGCCTCAAGCAGGAAGAACGCCCCCGCGTGATCAATGCGATCGCCGAGGCGCGTGCGCATGGTGATCTCAAGGAGAACGCCGAGTATCACGCGGCGCGTGAGGAGCAGGGGTTTGTAGAAGCGCGTATCGCCGATATTGAAGGCAAACTGTCCAACGCGCAGGTGATTGATGTGCGCGAGGTAGACGGCGGTGGTCGGGTCATATTCGGCGCCACCGTGGATTTGCTCGATCTGTCCAGTGACAGCGAAGTGACCTATCAGATCGTGGGTGAGGACGAGGCGGATATCAAGCAGGGCCTGATTTCGGTCAATTCACCCATCGCCCGTGCACTGATCGGCAAGGAAGAGGCCGATGAGGTGGTGGTGGACGCGCCCGGCGGCCAGCGCGAATACGAAATCGTCGCCGTGCGTTACGAGTAGTCGGGTGGCGCCCTCGGCGACCGGCTGGCGCATCGTCCTGACCCTGTGGGCCGGGGCGGTATGGACCAGCGGCTTCGTTGTCGCACCGATGCTGTTCTCGGTGCTTGATGATCGTCAGCTGGCCGGCGCGCTGGCCGGTGAGATGTTTCATGCGGTGGGCTGGCTGGGGCTGGCCTGCCTGCTGCTGTTGTTGTGCTTCGAGGCGTTGGCCCGGGGCGCGCGCATGTGGCGACGCTGGCGTGCGCGACTGGTGGCGCTGGCGTTATTCGTCACTGCGGTGGCGCATTTTGTGGTGCGCCCGCTGATGGCCGGCATGGAGGCCGAGGCGGCAGCGCACGGCACCCTGCACGGGCTGGCGTCCGCGCTGCAGTTGCTGTTGAGCGTGATTGCCCTGGTCCTGGTCGCATGGCAGGAGCCGGATGCCGAGGACGGCTAGGGCGCTCCGAATCAGTGCTTCCCCGGACCTATTTCGCCGCACGCGCGGCCGACGGCAGGGTAATGACCGGCTTTTCCGGATGCGGGCGGTACAGCGTCACGATGTGACCCATGCGCTGGACGAGGGCCGCATCGAAATCCTGCGCCAGCGAATCCATGATGGCATCCCTTGTGCTGCGGTCCTCGGCCCGCACACGCACCTTGATCAGCTCATGATGCGACAATTCATCGTGCACGGCGTCGGCCACCTGCGGTGACAGGCCGGCGGCGCCAATCATGACGGTTGGTTTGAGGGTATGCGCCAACTGGCGAAGGTAACGTTTGTGGACCGGACTCAGGCTCATGGGTGCTCTGGAATGCAGGTGAGGCGGGCAACCAGGCCCGCGCTGGGAGAGAACGGAACAGCAGGCAGCGCCATTCCGGGCCGCGCATTGTAACAGTAGCGGGGTGCGGGCGCGCAATGTGGAATAACCATGGCAAAGAAAAAAAGCAGCCGGCGCTGGCTCAAGGAACACTTTGATGATCCCTTCGTCAAACGTGCACAAGCCGAAGGTTATCGCGGGCGGGCGGTATACAAGCTGGCGGAGATAGATGCGCGCGATGCGCTGCTGCGGCCGGGCATCACTGTGGTGGACCTGGGCGCGGCACCGGGCGCCTGGAGCCAGTATGTGGCGGGCCGCCTGCGTGATCGGGTGCGCTTGTTCGCGCTGGATGTTCTCCCCATGGAGCCCCTGCCGGGCGTCAGTTTCGTGCAGGGTGATTTTCGTGACGATGCGGTGCTCGCTGAATTGAGAGCGCAACTCGGCGAGCAGCCGGTGGATCTGGTGCTGTCGGATATGTCGCCGAACATCAGCGGGATGAAGGCGGTAGATCAGCCGCGCGCGATGCACCTGGCGGAACTGGCGCTGGAGCTGGCCCGCGAGGTACTGCGACCCGGCGGCGATCTACTGGTCAAGGTGTTTCAGGGTGAAGGCTTCGACGACTATTTGCGGGCCCTGCGCGATGACTTCGAGCGGGTGCTGGTGCGCAAGCCGGAGGCCTCCCGGGGGCGCAGTCGGGAGGTCTATCTGCTGGCCCGGAACTATCAATTAGTGTAAGGTCTAATGTTGTGATCGGAGCGCGCCAGCAGCGCGTTCCGGGCGTTTTTCTACTGGTTTGGGAGTGCCGTGAGCCCGCGTTGCGGCCCATGGA
>SLLK01000152.1 GCA_007134115.1 Gammaproteobacteria bacterium
CACCATGACCAGCGTGTCGTGGTCACGCATCACCAGGTCAATTTCGCCGCCGCGTACCGTAAAATTGCAGCAAATGGTTTGCAGTCCCTGCTGCTCCAGCCATGTGCGGGCAAGTTGCTCGGCGGCCTGTCCCTGGCGCTCTGTCATGCGAGTGTTAGTCGGCCGGACCGGATTCCAGCGAGCCGGCCGGTACCGGCGTAGCCGGCCGCGAGATATCGGGGCGGCCCCGATGAAACTCCGCCCAGCGCAGCCCGCGACGGATTTCGTCGTTCTCGTCCAGATAGAGACGGCCCGTCACCCCCGGAAAATAGCCCTGGAAACCGCGCCCGCCCTCGCGCAGCAGCGGGATCAACTGGTAGGCATCGTAGCCCAGGGCATAAAGCCGGTTCTGCGCGTCGAAGCGGCTGCCCCATATGTCGCGCAGGGTGCCGATGGCGGCGTACTCATCCGGTTGCAGTGTCCACGGCATGTCGGGGAAAACCAGTCCGTCCATGTCGCGATCGCCGGCTGTATCCAGTACCCCGGTGAATACATGGGACGTCGCGTATACCGGCAGGTTGGCGGCGTGGTGGAAGCGCAGCTGGGGTCTGATCTGGCGGGCCTGTGCCGGAAACGCCGCGATGAATATCATGTCCGCGTCCTGGCGGCGGCGCGGTTCGAACTCCGCCGTCTGCCCGAGCACGGTGCTCAGGGCCCGATGGCGCTGGCGGCTCTGGTTGAGATTGAGCAGTCCGGTGATTTGCTGTGAAAAGTCGTTGGTGTCGGCGGGAAAACTGTCCTGGCTCAGGACGCGGCCGCCGAGCTCCTCGAAGCGCCGGGTAAAGGCGTCCAGTACCCGCTGTCCCCAGTCGCCGTCCTGTACCAGTGCAAGCGCGCGTACGTGGCCGTCCAGAGAGGCGCGCTCGGCTACCTGGCGCGCTTCGTCCTCGGGGTCCAGCGAGAACTGGTAGATGTCGCCGCGCACCCGCCGCCGGTCGCCGCTGGTGCGGTTGAGCGCCAGGGTGGGTACTTGCAGACGGCTTTCCTGCATCAGGCGGTCCAGCGCGTCACGCGCCAGCGGGCCGACGATGAAGTCGGCGCCTTCCTGAACCGCCAGGCGATAGGCACTGATCACGTCGTCGGGGAAATCACCGGTATCGTGTACACGCAGGTCAATGTTCTCGGTCTGTTCGGCGTGCTCGTAATGGGCCGCCATAAAGCCGTCGCGCACGGCGCGCGCGGGCGTGGCGAAACGCCCGGTGAGCGGCAGCAGCAGGGCAATGCGCTCGGGATAGGATGTACGCTCGCGGTGCTCGGCGATGATTTCGTCCAGCAGGCGACGGTTTGCGGGATGATCGGGGTAACGCTGGCGCCAGCGTTGTACGGCGTTCTCGAAGCGGTAGGGGTCACGCCAGCGTTGCTGGGCAATGGCGCCCAGCTCCAGCCAGGCGGCGGCCTGACCGGGCGTACCCCGGGGGATATCGACCCGTTGCAGGTTGACCGGTGCTGCGGCCAGCAAGCGCCAGGTCAGACGCAGGTTCTGGTCGCGCGGCTCGCCACTGTCCAGGTAGTCGGCGCGCTGGCCAAGATCGGCCAGCGCCGGGATGATGTCGCCCTGCTGCATGCGGATCTCGGCGCGCAGGGCCAGTGCGCGCACCCGCAGCGGCACGGGCAGGGCATGCACGGGTTCGGGGAGATACTCGCGGGCCTGATCGTGGCGACCCTGTCGGGTCAGCAGTTCGGTCAGTATAAGGGCGCGCCGCTGACGCTGCTGTTGACTCAGGGGCAAGCCTTCGAGCCGCTCGGTGAGATCGAGCGCGTTGCGCATGCGTTCGGCCTTCAGCCAGTACTCGGCTGCCTGCATGGCCGCATCGGCCTGTTCGTTCTCCGGCAGTTCGGGCAGGATCGACTCCACCAGTTCGGCGGCGGCGGCGTGTTCGCCGTCGTCCGACCTGGCCGCCGCCTCGGCCAGCGTGCGTTCGTGGCGCTCACTGTCGCTGAGCAGCGCGCCGGGCGTGGCGCAGCCGGCCAACAGGGCCAGCGCGACGAGAATTCCGATCAGGGCAAGACTGCGTGGTTGCATGATTTCCAGGGGTCAGGGCCGTGGCAGGGTCCGGTATCCCGCGTCCAGCATTGCTCCCCGGGAGTCCGGCAGCAATAATGCGAGCACCATCACGGGCGTTACCGCGGCGCCCCTATGCTTACCCCGAGGACAAGGCGCAGTATCGGTTTTGGAGCATACGCTGTCAATTGATGAGGCCATCGAGCCCGGCGCGCTGTATGTGGTGGCTACACCCATCGGCAACCTGGGTGACGTGTCTGCCCGTGTCCTGCATGTGCTGCGGGGCGTGGCGCTGATTGCTGCCGAGGATACCCGGCACAGCGGCCGCCTGTTGCGTCATTTCGGCATTGCCACGCCCGCCACGGCGCTGCATGAACACAATGAGCGAGATGCGTGCCAGGGTATTGTGCGGCGGTTGCAGGACGGTGAGCCGGTCGCCCTGATCAGTGATGCCGGCACGCCGCTGGTCAGTGATCCGGGGTTTCATCTGGTGCGGGCGGCGCTCGCGGCCGGTGTTCGTGTCATTCCGGTGCCGGGCCCCAGCGCGTTGCTGGCGGCCCTGTGTGCGTCCGGTCTGGCCACCGATCGGTTCCTGTTCGAGGGGTTTTTGCCGGCCCGCCGGGCGGCCCGCCAGAGCCGGCTGCAGGCGCTGGCGGACCAGGCGGCGACGCTGGTGTTCTATGAGGCGCCTCATCGGGTGGCGGCGAGCCTGGGCGACATGGCTGCCGGCCTCGGAGCCGGACGCCAGGCCAGTGTGGGGCGCGAGTTGACCAAGCGCCATGAGACTTTCTACTACGGCACCCTCGGCGAACTGGCCGCCATCTTTGCGGCGCCGGGCAGTGAAACGCGGGGTGAGTTCGTGATCTGCGTGGCCGGCAACAGCCGGGAAGATGTGGCGGCGACTGGCATGGATACAGATGCGGTACTCGAGGCGTTGCTGGCCGAGTTACCGCTGCGTCGCGCGGTGGCGGTGGCCGTACGGATCACCGGCGGGCGCCGCAATG
>SLLK01000350.1 GCA_007134115.1 Gammaproteobacteria bacterium
ATATCAATGTCTTCCTGCTCGGCGCGAGTCATCCCGGGCGGAGGCGTGACCACTGAGGCCAGGTGCACCACGCGACACACTGCATGGTCACGCAGCAGCGCGCCCAGCTTGGGATCACGAATATCCATGACCTCGCCGTGGACATTGGCCGGCAACACACCGGGCGCCCTCACCCTGTCAACAGCCAGCACCCGGTGCGCACTGTGAGCCGCCAGGGCAGCGGTGACCCGGGCACCGATGAAGCCGGCGGCACCGGTCACCAGAATGGTTGTTTTCCGCGTCATGCGTTATTCCTTAGTGAGGGGGCCGCCGCATCCACCAGCGGGCCAGCAAAAGCCCTGAAATCACGTGCCAGGTACCCCACCACGCGGCAATCAAGGCCATCGGCAGCAGACCTCCGAAAAAGCTGAAAATAATGGCCAGCGCCAGGCCGGAGTTCTGCATCCCGACTTCCAGCGTAATCGCGCGGCGCTGCGCTTCGACCACACCCAGTGCCGCCGCTGCCGCGTAGCCGGCGCCCAGGGCCAGGCCGTTGTGCACCAGCACAATCAAAAAGGTCCAGTGAATCTCGCCCACCCACGCTGCGGTGTCGCGGGCAAAGCCGATCACAATGAATATCAGCAACACAGCCAGCGCGGAGCGCCGCAGGGGCCGGGCCAGCCGCAACGCCAGGGCGGGGCGTTGCGCGCGTAACAGCATGCCCAGCACCAGCGGCACGGCGAGGATGGCGATCAGGGTCAACATGAAGGCGCGGCCATCAATGGCAATGTCACGCAGTCGCTCGGCGGTCTCCGGGTTCAGTCCGGCCCACAAGGCAAAGTTCAGCGGCAACACCACAACCGCCAGCGCTGAAGCAATGCCGGTGAGACTCACGGAGAGTGCGGTATCGCCCAGCGACATACGCGTCATCAGATTGGACAGGCTCCCGCCGGGACAGCACGACACCAGCAGCATGCCCAGCCCTACCTCGGGTGACACCGGCAGCCACCAGACCAGCGCAAAGGTCAGCGCCGGCAACACCAGAAACTGGCCGCCCAGCCCCGCCGCCAGCGCCGCCGGACTGGCCAGCGCGCGGCGGAAATCACGCAGGGTCAGTTCCAGCGCGATGGCGAACACGATCAGGGCCAGCACGCCGCCCAGGACCAACTGCGCGTTATCGTTGTAACTCAGTCCGTTATCCATACGATCGCCTGTCATGCCGACGTACGACAATGCCATTGCAGACACGGTGACGCCAGCACCGTAGCCCATGCACCTCAGGGGATCATACGCGCGATGGCAGACCAACAGGACACGTTGACAGAACCACGGGAACTGGCCTGGCAACCCGACGACCACTGGCAGTGCGTGAAGCGTGCACTGCGCGAGGCGGAACAACTGTGCCGCAGCCGCGGAGCACGCCTGACGCCGGTGCGTAAAAGGGTGCTGCAGCGGGTATGGGACAGTCATCAGCCGGTGGGTGCGTACACCTTGCTGGACCAGTACCGCGAGCATGACGCATCCGCCGCTCCGCCCACCGTCTATCGCGCGCTGGGCTTCTTGATGGAACAGGGCCTGGGGCACCGCATCGCCTCACGCAATGCCTTCATGGGCTACACCCATCCCGGTCACTCGCATGACGGCCAGTTCCTGATCTGTCGCAGTTGCGGCGCGGCGGCCGAGCTCGACAGCGCGCTGGTACGCCAGGTGCTGCGCCAGGACGCACGAAAACCGGGGTTCCAGGTCGAAGCACAAACCATAGAAATCAGCGGCCTTTGCGCCAACTGCAGCGCCAGCCCGGCGCCCAACACAACGAGGATATGAGCACGGTGTTCAGCATCCACGAGGTATGCCTGCAGCACCCACAGGGTGCGGCATTGACGGTACGCCAGTGGAAGGCCGCGCAAGGCGAACACTGGCTGCTGCGCGGCCCGTCCGCCAGCGGCAAAACCACCATCCTGCATTTGCTCGCCGGGCTGCTCACGCCCGGACGCGGAACCGTCAGTATTGCGGGGCAGGACTGGTCCGCACTTCGCGGCGCCCGACGCGACCGGTTCCGCGGGCACCACGTGGGCATCGTGTTACAGAACCTGCGCCTGATCAACAGCTTGACGGTCACTGACAACCTTATGGAAGACGCCGAGACAGCCCGTCCCTGACCCCCTCACGACCTTGTCACCGCAACAAAAAAGCGCCTGACGGCGCTCAGACCGACAGGCGCTTTGCGGTTACCCGGAAGGTGGTGTCCGGGCATCCGTGTGCGGGATTCAGGCCGGTTCGCCACCCGCGGTTGATTCCCTGGCCGTTTCCGGCTGCTTTTTGGCTGTGGCCTTGCTGCCCTTGTCATCAGCCGTCGGGGCCTGCGGGTCAGGACGATCCACCAGCTCGACAATAGCCATGGGGGCATTATCGCCGGCACGGAACCCGCACTTGAGAATACGCAGATAACCGCCCGGGCGATTGCTGTAGCGCGGCCCCAGCTCATTGAAGAGCTTGGTCACGATGTCGCGGTCACGCAGCATATCGAATGCACGTCGGCGGCGTGCCACTGCATCGTTGCGCGACAGAGTGATGATGGGCTCGGCCACGCGGCGCAATTCCCTGGCCTTGGGCAGCGTGGTTCGAATGCTTTCGTGGCGGAACAGGGACACGGCCATGTTACGGAACATGGCTTTACGGTGAGAGCTGTTCCGGCCCAGTTGCCGTCCGGAGTGTCGATGTCGCATGGCTTGTGTTTCCGAAATACTGCCTGAATCGGGAAGGGCGGGCCTGTTCGGCTGACTCCGCCCCCATGGCTTTAATACTGCCGGCCGTTACTGATCGGCCAGGCCTGATTCCATTTCCGGGCGTCGCTCCAGACCGGCCGGCGGCCAGTTGTCCAGACGCATGCCCAGAGAAAGATCGTGTGCTGCAAGCACATCCTTGATCTCGGTCAGGGACTTCTTGCCCAGGTTCGGCGCCTTGAGCAGTTCCACTTCGGTCTTCTGGATCAGATCACCGATGTAGAAGATATTCTCTGCCTTGAGGCAGTTATCCGAACGCACGGTAAGTTCGAG
>SLLK01000126.1 GCA_007134115.1 Gammaproteobacteria bacterium
CAATGCGGCCGGTGCCGGTCGTCGATAGTCTTTAGCGGGCTGCCGATTGCTGCCATACCCGGTGCGATCGGCGTGCCCTCAGATGCCCGCGGCCTTGCGCAGGGCGTCTGCCTTGTCGGTGCGTTCCCAGGTAAAGTCGGCATCCTCGCGACCGAAGTGCCCGTAGGTGGCGGTCTTGCGGTAGATTGGCCGCAGCAGGTCGAGCATGCGCGTCAGCGCCCGCGGACGCAGATCGAAATGCTCGCGCACCAGCGCGGTCAGTTTGTCCTCGGGCAATTTTCCGGTGCCGAAGGTGTCCACACTGATCGAGGTCGGGTCGGCCACGCCGATGGCGTAGGAAACCTGGATTTCGCAGCGATCGGCAAGCCCGGCGGCAACGATATTCTTGGCCACGTAGCGGCCGGCGTAGGCCGCCGAGCGGTCGACCTTGGACGGGTCCTTGCCCGAGAAGGCGCCGCCGCCGTGCCGCGCCATGCCGCCGTAGGTGTCGACAATGATCTTGCGTCCGGTCAGGCCGCAATCACCCACCGGGCCACCGATGACGAACTTGCCGGTGGGGTTGATGAAGTACTTGGTGTCAGCGGTCAGCCACTCGGCGGGCAGCACGGGCTTGATGATTTCCTCGCGCACGGCTTCCTGCAGGTCTTTTTGCGGCATGCCGGGGCTGTGCTGGGTGGATAGCACCACAGCGTCCACCGCCACAGGCCGGTTGTCCTCGTAACGCAGGGTCACCTGGCTCTTGGCGTCCGGGCGCAGCCAGGCCAGTTCACCGCTGCGGCGCAATTCCGACTGGCGGCGCACCAGCCGGTGTGCGTAGGTCACCGGCGCCGGCATCAGCACATCGGTTTCGTTGCTGGCATAACCGAACATCAGGCCCTGGTCGCCGGCGCCCTGGTTTTCCTCTTCCTCGCGATCCACGCCCTGGGCGATGTCCGCGGACTGCTTGCCGATGGTGTTGATAATGGCGCAGGTGTCCGCATCAAAACCCATCTCGGTGCCCACGTAGCCGATGTCGCGCACTGTGTCGCGGGCGATTTTCTCGTAGTCCAGCACCGCGTTGGTGGTGATTTCACCGCTGAGCAACACCATTCCCGTCTTGACCAGGGTTTCGCATGCCACCCGCGCGCGCGGGTCCTCTTGCAGGATGGCGTCGAGCACGGCGTCGGATATCTGGTCACACATTTTGTCCGGGTGTCCCTCGGATACCGATTCCGAGGTGAAGAGAAAATTTCTGGGCATGGTGCCGACTTCCTGTTCGTATGGGTTGTTCATAAAGCGCTGCGCAAGCGAAGTTTATCAACGCAGCCACAGGTTCCGAAGTCGCCCATTCTAGCCTGTAAATGCCGCCGGATGCAGCCGATGCTGAAGGCGCGGGTTCAGGACGGGCCGCAATTGTGACCCCCGCGCGTGGCAGTGGTTCCGTATGGCGGGTTGCCGCTGCGCCCTAAAAGAGCGAAAATTCGCGCCTCCCGTGATCGCGGGTTGAAGTTT
The DNA here is from genome assembly GCA_007134115.1 of Gammaproteobacteria bacterium. Classification (GTDB taxonomy): domain Bacteria; phylum Pseudomonadota; class Gammaproteobacteria; order UBA5335; family SLRW01; genus SLLK01. The sequence goes on from SLLK01000126.1 coordinate 1,492, forward strand.
TCACAGGGGCGCCGGACCGGGCGGCGCTTTCCCTTGAAGGAGCCGCACTTCGATTCCGTGCGTGGAGTCAGCGGCGTTTCCTTCTGGCAGTTTGACGCATTCTGCGCGCGCCTGAATGCCCCGCAGCCCCGGCGCCGCGCGCGATGCTCCCGACAACCCACAAGCCGGAGAACCGGACAAGATGCCTTCCCGCCTCGAACTCGCGAACGCCGTTCGCGCTCTCAGTATGGACGCCGTGCAGGCGGCCAATTCCGGCCACCCCGGCATGCCCATGGGCATGGCCGATATCGCCGAAGTGTTGTGGAATGATTACCTGCGCCACAATCCTGCCGATCCGCAGTGGTTCAACCGCGACCGCTTCGTGCTGTCAAACGGGCATGGCTCGATGTTGCTCTATTCGGTGTTGCATCTGAGCGGCTACGACCTGCCGCTGGACGAGCTGCGCAATTTCCGCCAGCTGCACTCAAAAACCCCCGGCCATCCGGAGCTGGGTTTCGCGCCCGGGGTGGAAACCACCACCGGTCCGCTGGGGCAGGGGCTGGCCAATGCCGTGGGCATGGCGATCAGCGAAAAGATTCTGGCGGCGCGCTTCAATCGTCCCGACTATGCGGTTATCGACCACCACACCTGGGTGTTTCTGGGTGATGGCTGTCTGATGGAAGGCATTTCGCACGAAGCCTGTTCGCTGGCCGGCACGCTGGGCCTGGGCAAGCTGATCGCCTTTTATGACGACAATGGCATCTCCATCGACGGTGATGTGGACGGCTGGTTTACCGACGACACCCCGGCCCGCTTCAGGGCCTATGGCTGGCAGGTGATCGCCGATGTCGACGGCCATGATCCGGCCGCCATTGATGCCGCCGTGGCGCAGGCCAAAGCGGAAACCGGTCGTCCCACGCTGATTTGCTGCAAGACCGTGATCGGCTGGGGATCGCCCAACAAACAGGGCACGGAGGGCGTACACGGCGCGGCGCTGGGCGAGGACGAGGTCGCCCTGGCGCGCGAGACCCTTGGCTGGCAGCACGCGCCGTTCGAGATTCCGGACGCTGTTCGCGCAGGCTGGGATGCGCGCGAGCGTGGCCAGGCATGGCAGGCACAATGGCAGGAACGGCTGGAAGCCTATGCGCGCGAATATCCGGAGCCGGCTGCCGAGCTGTCCCGGCGCATGCGCGGCGAACTCCCGGCCGGCTGGGACGAGACCGCGGCAAAACTCGTGCGCCAAACCCACGAGGCGGCGGCGAAGGTGGCCACCCGCAAGAGCTCGCAGCAGGCGCTGGCGACTTTCAGCGAAGTGCTGCCGGAACTGGTCGGCGGCTCGGCCGACCTGGCCGGCTCCAATGGCACCATGTGGTCCGGCGTGCGCGAGGTGACCCCGCAGCAGGGCGATGCCAACTACATCTATTTCGGTGTGCGGGAATTTGCCATGTCCGCCATCGTCAACGGCATGGCCGTGCACGGCGGGTTTATTCCCTACGGCGCCACCTTCCTGACTTTCTCGGATTACGCTCGCAACGCCGTGCGTATGTCGGCGCTGATGAAGACCGGCAGCATCTTCGTCTACACCCACGATTCCATCGGCCTGGGCGAAGACGGTCCCACCCACCAGCCGGTGGAGCACCTGGCCAGCCTGCGGATGATTCCCGGGCTGCATGTCTGGCGCCCCTGCGACGCTGTGGAATCGGCGGTGTGCTGGCGCGAAGCCATTGCCCGGCGCGACGGTCCCAGTGTGCTGGTGTTCTCGCGCCAGGGGCTTGAGCACCAGCCGCGCGAGCAGCAGACCATCGACGATATCGCGCGAGGTGGCTATATCCTGCGCGACTGCGAGGGAGAGCCGGAGGCCATCATCATCGCCACCGGTTCCGAAGTCGAGCTGGCGACGGCCGCAGCGGCTACACTGGGCGACGACGGTCGCCGTGTGCGCGTGGTGTCCATGCCCTGCACGGCGCGATTTGATGCGCAGGACCCGGCGTACCGCGATCGCGTGCTGCCGCCGGCGGTGACCCGGCGCGTGATCGTGGAGGCGGGTGTCAGTGAAGGCTGGTATCGCTATGCCGGTTCCGCCGGGGTGGTGCTGGGGCTGGATCGCTTCGGCGAGTCGGCGCCGGCCGGCGACCTGATGAAGTACTTCGGTTTTACCGCCGACCATGTGGTGGCGGCGGTACGCAAGTTGACAGACTGAACGCAGGGATACGGTATCAACGCCCGGCTGTGACATGATCGGCCGGGTTTGCAAAGCGAGGCCGGGTGGCGTGTTGACCCGGTCGGGGCAGACAACAGGCAACCGGAACGAGGCATGTTATGGCGATCAATATCGCGATTAACGGATACGGACGTATTGGCCGCAACGTACTGCGGGCGGTGTATGAATCGGAGCGCAACGACGAGTTTCGTATCGTCGCCATCAACGACCTGGGCGATGCGGAAACCAACGCCCACCTGACGCGCTTTGACACTGCGCACGGTCGCTTCCCCGGTGAAGTGAAGGTGGAAGGCGACGCGCTGGTGGTCAACGGTGACCGCATCCAGGTGCTCGCCGAGCGCGATCCGGCCAGCCTGCCGTGGGACAAGCTGAAAGTGGATGTGGTGCTGGAATGCACGGGCCTGTTCGCCAGCAAGGACAAGGCGGCCGCGCACCTCAAGGGCGGCGCCAAAAAGGTGGTGATTTCGGCGCCGGCGGGCAAGGATCTGCCGACCATCGTCTACGGCGTCAATCAAGACACACTCAAGGCATCCGATGACATTGTTTCCAACGCATCCTGCACCACCAACTGCCTGGCGCCGCTGGTCAAGCCGTTGCACGACAAGCTCGGACTGGTCAACGGTCTGATGAATACCATCCATGCCTACACCAACGACCAGGTGCTGACGGATGTGTACCATTCCGATCTGCGCCGCGCGCGTTCGGCCACCATGTCGATGATCCCCACCAAGACCGGCGCTGCCGCTGCCGTGGGCCTGGTGATGCCGGAGCTCAACGGCAAGCTGGACGGATTCGCCGTGCGCGTGCCCACCATTAACGTCTCCATGGTGGATCTGACTTTTACCGCCGGCCGCAAGACCAGTGTGGAAGAGGTCAACAGCATCCTGCGCGAAGCATCGCAGGGCGCGCTCAAGGGCGTGCTGGACTACAACGACGGGCCGCTGGTTTCCATCGACTTTAACCACAACCCGGCTTCCTCAACCTTTGACTCCACGCTGACCAAGGTGATCGACGGCACGCTGGTCAAGGTCTGCGCCTGGTATGACAATGAGTGGGGCTTCTCCAATCGCATGCTCGATACGACGAAGGCGTTGATGGAAGCGAAATGAGCCAGCTGTCCGCTTCGAAGCGGAACACGAAGAGCATGAAGCAGGCACTCGTGCGCCTCCCCGCGCTCAGGGGACAGCCCGAAGGGAGACTTGCGGGGCGTCCCGGCGATTTTGTCTTCATGTCATTGATGTTATGGAGTTCGGCTACATGCTGAAAATGACCGACCTTGATCTGCGTGACCGGCGCGTGTTGATTCGTGAGGATCTCAATGTGCCGGTGCGTGGCGGTGAAGTGACCAGCGACAGTCGTATCCGGGCGGCGCTGCCTACTCTGCGCGCCGCGCGTGATGCGGGCGCGCGGGTGATCGTGGTGTCGCACCTGGGACGCCCGGTGGAAGGCGAGTTCGACCCTGCGCTGTCGCTGGCGCCGGTAGCGAAGCGCCTGGGTGAGTTGCTTGAGCAGCCGGTGCGGCTGATCGACCAGTGGCAGGACGGCGTCGAGGTCGCCGCGGGCGAAGTCGTGTTGCTGGAGAATATCCGTTTCGAGGCGGGCGAGAAAAAGGACGATGAAGGTCTGTCACGACGCCTGGCCGCCCTGTGTGATGTCTACGTGATGGATGCGTTCGGCACCGCGCATCGTGCCCAGTCGTCCACCCACGGCGTCGCCCGGTTCGCGCCGCAGGCGTGTGCCGGCCCCCTGCTTGTAGCCGAGCTGGAAGCGCTGGGACGCGCCATGGAACAGCCGCGCCGGCCATTGCTGGCCATTGTCGGCGGGGCCAAGGTGTCGACCAAGCTGTCCGTGCTGGAAGCGCTGATTACCCGCGTGGACCAGCTCATCGTCGGCGGCGGCATCGCCAATACCTTTATTGCGGCGGCCGGGCATAACGTGGGTCGCTCGCTGTACGAGGCGGACCTGGTCGATGACGCCAGAAAGCTGATGGAGCGGGCCCGCGACCGCGGCGCGGAGATCCCCGTGCCCGAAGATGTGATCGTCGCCACCGAGTTGTCCGCCGAGGTGCAGCCGACCCGGCGCAAGGTGGACGAAGTCGCCGACGACGAAATGATTCTGGATATCGGCCCGCGCACCGCCGAGGCCTACGCCGAGCGCATTCGCGCTGCGGGCACGGTGGTCTGGAATGGCCCGGTGGGGGTTTTTGAGTATGACGCCTTCGCCGAGGGCACCCGCATCACTGGCGAGGCCGTGGCGGCCAGCGACGCCTTCTCCATTGCCGGCGGTGGCGACACCCTCGCGGCCGTCGACAAATACGGCCTGGCGGACCGGGTGTCGTACATCTCCACCGGCGGCGGCGCCTTCCTCGAATTTCTCGAAGGCAAGACCCTGCCGGCGGTGGCCATGCTGGAGGAGCGTGCCAGGGGGTGAGCTTTTGACCTTGTCCATAGAGAAAGGGGCTGAAATCCGAGCGAGCGTTCGGTAAGATGGGCGGCAGCCAGGACGGCGACCGGGGGATACTCTGGCCGCCGTCGCTGTTTCTGCGGCAGCGACAGCTTTGCCGCGCCGATACAGAATCCCCGTGAACCTCAGGTGAAATGATGAAACGTTTCGAAGGAACCAAGAGCTACGTCGCCACCGACGAACTGAAGATGGCGATGAATGCGGCGATCAAGCTGGAGCGTCCGTTGCTGGTCAAGGGCGAGCCGGGCACCGGCAAGACGATGCTGGCCGAGGAAGTGGCCGCCGGACTGGGGTGCCCGTTGTTCCAGTGGCACATCAAGTCCACCAGCAAGGCCCAGCAGGGGTTGTATGAGTACGACGCGGTATCGCGGCTGCGCGATTCGCAGCTGGGTGATGATCGTGTGCATGATATTTCCAATTACATTGTGCGCGGGCCCTTGTGGGATGCACTGGAGTGCGATGAGACGCCGGTGCTGCTGATCGACGAGATCGACAAGGCGGATATCGAATTCCCCAACGACCTGCTGCGCGAACTCGATCGCATGGAATTCTATGTGTACGAGACCCAGCAGACCATACGCGCCAAAAACCGCCCGATCATCATCATTACCTCGAACAACGAGAAAGAACTGCCCGACGCCTTCCTGCGCCGCTGTTTCTTCCATTACATTCGCTTCCCCGACCGGGAGACCATGCAGCACATCGTCGACGTGCACTTCCCTGACCTCAAGAAAACGCTGGTGCGCGAGGCTATGGAAGTGTTCTTCGATCTGCGTGAGGTCCCCGGGCTGAAGAAGAAACCGTCGACTTCAGAGCTGCTGGACTGGCTCAAGCTGCTGATGGCGGAGGATATTCCTGCCGAAGCGTTGCGCAGCCGTGATTCCGGCAAGGCGATTCCGCCGCTGTACGGCGCGCTGCTCAAGAACGAGCAGGATGTGCAGTTGTTCGAGCGCCTGGCGTTCATGGCCCGGCGCCAGGCCTGAGCGTAGCCGACCAGCGCTATCGGATGAGGTGACGCCATGCTGATCGACTTTTTCTACACGCTCAAGGGCGCCGGCCTGCCGGTGTCCGTGACCGAGTACCTGACGCTTTTGCGCGCGCTGGACAAGCGTGTGATCGGCCACAGCATGGATGATTTCTATTTTCTGTCGCGCTCGTGCATGGTCAAGGACGAGCGTTTCTATGACACCTTCGATCGGGTGTTCGGTGCCTACTTCAAGGGCATTGAAGACCTCGCCGGGCTCATGGTGGAAAAGGAGATTCCGGCCGAATGGCTGCAGAGTGAAGGCGGCCTGATGCTCACCGACGAGGAGAAGGCCGCCATCGAGAAGATGGGCGGCTGGGAAAAGCTCATGGAAGAGTTCCGCAAGCGGCTGGAAGAACAGGACGAGCGTCACGAGGGCGGGAACAAGTGGATCGGTACCGGCGGCACCTCTCCGTTCGGCGCCGACGGTTATAACCCCGAAGGTATCCGCGTGGGCCAGGCGGGTTCGCGTAATCGCAGTGCGGTCAAGGTCTGGGACAAGCGCGAGTTTCGCAACCTGGACGACAGCGTGGAGTTGGGTACGCGCAACATCAAGGTGGCGCTCAAGCGCCTGCGTGAGTTCGTGCGTGAGGGTAGCGAGCTGGAACTGGATCTGGATGACACCATTCGCTCCACCGCGCGCAATGCCGGTTACCTGGACATCAAGATGGTGCCCGAGCGGCACAACCGCGTGAAAGTGCTGCTGTTCTTCGACGTGGGCGGCTCCATGGATGAACACGTGCGCACCTGCGAGGAGCTGTTCTCGGCAGCGCGCACCGAGTTCAAGCACATGGAATATTTCTATTTCCACAATTTTATTTACGAGTCGGTGTGGAAGGACAACCACCGCCGCCATACCGACCGCATGTCCATGTGGGAAGTACTGCGCACCTACGGGTCAGACTACAAGGTGATTATCGTCGGCGATGCCACCATGAGCCCCTACGAAATCCTGTATGCGGGGGGTAGCATCGAGCACATGAATGAAGAGCCCGGCGCGGTGTGGCTGCAACGGCTCAGGGATCACTTTGATGATGTGATCTGGTTGAACCCCGAGCCGGAGAAGCGCTGGGAATACACGCCCTCGCTGCAGATTGCGCGTGAACTCATGGAAGATCACATGTACCCGCTGACCATTGAGGGCTTGACTCGCGGTATGAAGGCTTTGCGCGGATAGATCAGCGTTTGCCTAGCTGCTTGCCATGAAATGCTCGAACTGCTCGGCCGTGGATCCATGATCCAGCGCAGTGAGCGCGTGCACGATATTGTATTCCCCGCTTTCGCTCCCGGTCGCGCTGCGGGCGAGGTCGCGGATGAAGGGTTGGGCGAGTTCAGCGCCCTCTCTGTTACGGATGACCAGAACCCTGGGGTGGAGCCTGGTTTGCGGGTTGATGGCCACCACAATCGCTGTCTCGCCGTTGTTGAGTTCGACCACCGTTCCTACCGGATATACCCCGATGCACTGCACGAACCGGTCGACCAGCCAGGGGTCGAATAACGTGCCCCGCGCCCGGGTCAGGATGGCAATGGCGGCCAGGGCCGATACCGGTTCCTTGTAGGGGCGGGCGCTGACAATGGCGTCGTAGGTGTCGCAGATAGCGACCATATGTGTCAGCGGCATGATGTCCGTGGCGTCGGCGCCGGCCGGATAGCCGCTGCCATCCATGCGTTCGTGGTGGCTGAGGATAATGTCGCGGCTGATGTCGGACAGGTCGCCGGTCGCATCCACAATAGCCACGCCATATTCGGTGTGGCGACGCATCACGGCTGTTTCTTCCGCCGTCAGCGGTGTGGTCTTGTCCAGCAGTGCCTGGTCGATCTGCATTTTGCCGATATCGTGCAGGAAAGCGCCCAGCCCCAGCGCCTGCATCTGTTCTTCCGTCAGTCCCAGGAAGCGCCCGAATACCAGCGACAGAATGCACACGGACAACGAGTGCTGATAGGTGTATTCGTGCTTCTGTTTGAGCTTGCCCAGCCACAGCAGAGCGTCGGGATTGCGAAATACACTCCGGCTCAGTTCGCGCACAGCCGCACGCGCCGCGGGCACGTCTATATCGTCGCCGCGCCGCGCCCTGTGCAGCGCGGAACGCATAAAGCTGGTGGTCTGCCCATGCAGAAGCCGGGCGGGGCCTGCTTCACGTCGCAGCGCAACAGGCGGTGCGGGCTGGACCGGGGGTTTGTCTGCCAGTTTCCGTAGCCGGCCCTGCCAGCGAGCATCGTCGCTGGGCTGATGGCGATTGGTCGCGGGTTTGCCGCCGCTGCCTTCGCGGGGCGGCGCGGTCTCTATATACACTTGTTTGCACAGGGCCCTGACTTCGCGCACGTCGGCCCAATTCTCGAGCATCAACCCCTGGAAAGGAAAAGGTGACTCCAGCCACGGTCGGTCCAGTCGGATCACATACATGCCCGGCGCCAGGTCTTCTACATCAAGCTTCTTTTCCACCGCGGCACCCTCCCGTACCGGAATCCGGTTCCGGGTCGATCAATGTACAGTTCACCAGAACAGCATAACAGGGGGGCTTGCCGGGCAGGGAAGAATCCGCCGGACGGCTGAGTGCCATCCGGCGGAATGCGCCGTTTTCAGGTCTTGTAAGTGGGGTCTTTGGCGTCCAGCGTGCGGATCAGACCCGGCCAGATCAACGGTGCGACCTGCGTCAGGCCCGCTTCGGACTGCTCGCGCGTGGTGTCGATGGCCTCCTGGGGCGGGAAATACAATTCGCCGGCCGCCTGCGCCCGAATCTGTTTCTCGCACGCGTTTTCGAGGAAGTACATCAGGGTAAAGGCTTCCGGCACACTCTTGCCAATGGTCAGGGTGCCGTGGTTGCGCAGGATCATGATGTCCTTGTCACCCATATCACGCACGATGCGCTCGCGCTCATCCAGGTTCAGTGCCACGCCTTCGTATTCATGGTAGGCGATACGGTTGTAGACCAGCATCCCGGTCTGGGTGATCGGCAACAGGCCACACTTCTGTGCCGACACTGCGGTACCGGCGTGATTGTGCAGGTGCATCACGCAACCGGCGTCCTCGCGCGCCATGTGGATCGCGCTGTGAATGGTGAAGCCGGCCGGGTTCACGCTGTAGCCGTTGTCTTCCACGATGGTGCCTTCCTGGTCGATCTTGACCAGCGAGGAGGCGGTAATCTCATGGAACATCAGGCCATAGGGGTTGATCAGGAAGTGATGATCACCGCCCGGAACACGCGCGGAAAGATGTGTGAAGATCAGGTCATCCCAGCCAAAATGGGCCACCAGGCGGTATGCCGCGGCGAGATCTACCCGGACCTGCCATTCTTCGTCGCTGATATTCTGCGGCCGCTTGCCGACCGTTGCTGCCTTGGCGCTCATATTCTCCTCCGGATTCAGACTACGCAAAGTTCGACCATTGTTACCCGGGCGGGTTCGGCTTTACAACATGACGCATGGGGCCGTGCGTCCCGATACGGTATGTGTTGTCCGTGCCGCCAGCGTACACTGTGCACCAGTCTGGCAGTCGGGATCAGAGCATGACCTATTGTGTGGGAATACGCTGTGAGCAGGGCCTGGTGCTGGTGTCGGATTCGCGTACCAACGCCGGCGTCGACCAGGTCAGCAGTTACAGCAAGATGCATCGTTTCGAGTTTCCCGGCGAGCGCGTGGTGGTGGTGCTCAGCGCCGGCAACCTGGCCACCACCCAGGGGGTGATTGATCGCATCGAGCGTGACCTGGAAGAAGACCGCGAGGATACGCCCGGCATTCGCCATTTGCCGCGCCTGCATGATATTGCCGCGTACATCGGGGATATCAGCCGCGAGTTGCAGGCCCGCTACACTGGCGATAATGGTCAGCGTGCTTTCAGCGCCAACGCCAGCTTCCTGATTGGCGGCCAGATCGGCAAGCAGCCCCATGACCTGCTGCTGGTCTATCCAGAGGGCAACTACATCAGCTACGCGCCGCGCGCGCCTTTCCTGCAGATCGGCGAAAGCAAGTATGGCAAGCCCATTCTTGATCGCATCATCAACCACGAAGTGTCGCTCAGCGACGCCGCCCGCTGCGCCCTGGTGTCCATGGATTCCACCATGCGCAGCAATATCTCGGTAGGCCCGCCGTTCGAACTGCTGCTCTACAAAAAAGACACCCTGGAAGTCTACCGCCACCGGGAACTGGACATGGACGAGCCCTACTACGCCAGGCTGCAGGCCGAATGGGGGGCAGCCCTGCGCCGCAGCTTTGATGGCCTGCCGCGGTTTGAATGGGAATAAGAGGATAGTATTAAGTATTAGGTATTAAGTATTAAGGCGCGGGACGGACTGTTGCAGAACGGATAACATTAGCGCACGCGCCGATCCGCTTAATAAAAAAGCGGGCCTTGATGGCCCGTTTTTTTATTTCCCAACACATCGGCGCGTGTGACGAATTTTCAGGCCTGCACCCCGGGATCGCGCGCCTTAATACCTAATACTTAATACTGCCGAATCACGTCGACCTCGACTTCGAGGGTGGCGGGGCCGCCGCCGCGGATGACGCCGTTGAGCGGAGCCACGTCACCGTAATCGCGGCCCCAGGCGAGGGTCAGGTGGCGGGTGTCGGGCAACTGGC
>SLLK01000339.1 GCA_007134115.1 Gammaproteobacteria bacterium
GCTGCTCGGTCAGGGCCATCAGGTCGCGATAGTCGGCGTAGGCCTGGTAGAGCTCGAGCATGGTGAATTCAGGGTTGTGCCGCGTGGACACGCCCTCGTTACGGAAGTTACGGTTGATCTCGTAGACGCGCTCGAAGCCACCCACAACCAGCCGCTTGAGATAGAGCTCCGGCGCCACCCGCAAGTACAGCTGCATATCCAGCGCATTGTGGTGGGTGATGAAGGGACGCGCCTCGGCCCCGCCGGGAATGGGTTGCATCATGGGTGTTTCCACTTCCAGAAACCCCATGCCGTTCATAAAATCGCGAATCAGGTGCAACACCTGTGCCCGCGTACGGAAGACATCCGCCGCCTGCGGGTTGGTGATCAGATCGAGATAACGCTGCCTGTACCGGATTTCCTGGTCGCTGAGGCCATGGAATTTCTCCGGCAGCGGGCGCAATGACTTGACCAGCAAACGCAGGGTGTCCACCCGCACGCTGAGCTCACCGGTGCGCGTGCGAAACAGCGTGCCCGTCGCGCCCACGATATCCCCCACATCCCAGCCCTTGAATGCCTGGTAGACCCCTTCCGGCAACCCATCCCGTTCCAGAAACAACTGGATGGCGCCGGAGCTGTCCTGCAACCGGGCGAAACTGGCCTTGCCCATCACCCGCTTGGCCATCATACGTCCGGCCACACTCACCCGAACCGCGTCGGCCTCCAGCGATTCGTTGCCGCGCTCGGCGTACAGCCCGTGCAGATCGGCGGCCAGCGAATCACGCCGGAAATCATTGGGGAAAGCGTTACCGCTTTCGCGCACCGCCGCCAGCTTTTCACGCCGCTGGGCGATCAGGCTGTGTTCGTCGTTTTGATCACTCATCCGAATTCCTGTTGTCAGTGCGCCGGGGACTATAACCCCTGCTTGAGGCTGGCCTCCACGAACGCGTCGAGCTCGCCGTCAAGCACCGCCTGAGTGTTGCCGGTCTCCACACCGGTACGCAAATCCTTGATCCGCGACTGATCAAGCACGTAGGAACGAATCTGGCTGCCCCAGCCTATATCCGCCTTGTCATCCGCCTGCGCCTGGGCCACGGAACGCCGTTTCTGCATCTCCAGCTCATAGAGCTTGGACTTCAGCTGCTTCATGGCCGTCGCGCGATTCTTGTGCTGCGAACGGTCGTTCTGGCACTGCACCACCACGCCTGTGGGTTCATGCGTAATACGCACAGCCGATTCGGTGGTGTTCACATGCTGACCACCGGCTCCGCTCGCCCGGTACACATCAATGCGCAAGTCCGCCGGGTTAATATCAATGTCCACTTCATCGTCCACCTCGGGCGAAACGAACACCGCAGCAAACGAAGTATGCCGGCGATTGCCGGAATCGAAAGGCGATTTGCGCACCAGCCGGTGCACCCCGGTTTCGGTGCGCAGCCAGCCAAAGGCGTGGTCGCCTTCTACACGGAAAGTGGCGCTTTTTATGCCCGCCGTTTCGCCCGCAGAAAGCTCCACGATCTCGGTACGGAATCCGCGTTTTTCAGCCCAGCGCAAATACATGCGCAGCAGCATCTCGGCCCAGTCCTGGGCCTCGGTACCGCCCGAACCGGACTGGATGTCGACAAATGCCGCCGCGCCATCCATTTCGCCCGAGAACATGCGCTGGAACTCCAGCGCGGCGAGTTGCCGGTCAATGCGCTGCAAATCCGAAGCCAGGCTATCGACCGCAGCCGCATCATCCTCACCCACCGCCAGATCCAGCAGTTCGCCGGCATCCTCCAGCTCGGCGCCTGCGGTATCCAGCAGACTCACCACTTCATCCAGACGCACCCGTTCCCGCCCCAGCTCCTGGGCCCGTTCGGGCTTGTCCCAGACGTCGGGCTGCTCCAGCTCCCTGTCAACTTCGGTCAATCGTTCACGTTTGCCGGCGAGGTCAAAGATACCCCCTCAGGTCATCCCAACGACCTTGCAGTTCCTGTATATGCTGACGCAATGCATTGACTTCCATAATCTGGAATCTCCGGGGCTGGATTGTTCTGGCAGCGCAGCATTCTACACGAGGGCCCTGTGCCCACGCACCCTGACCCGTCACCGGGACCCTCCGCTGTACGCGGACATTTGTTGCATCGCGCGCGCGCCAGCGGGTAAAGTCGCGTAAGCGCTTGCAGGAGCGAGCTAAAGCGAATAACCGGGGGAAGCCAAGTTGAACATACACCGCGGTCTGGCAGCGCCGCTGTTAGCGGGACTGATGCTGATGGCGTGGGCGGCCGAATCGGTCGCCGACCAGGGCTGGTACCTCTCGCCGGGCGGTCGCCTGGTGGTTTACGACAGTGATCGCAATGTCAGTCATGATCCGGGTACCGGTTTACAACTGGGCATCGGCTCCAGCATCAACGAACGCCTCAACCTGGAATTTCACCTCACCGACGACCGCGCGCGGCTGGATGACGGCAGCCTGCTCAAGCAGCGCAGCGCCCGCGTGGATGCGCTGTGGTTTCTTTCCCGTGGTGGCCCCTGGTTACCCGACACGATGAGACTGGAACCCTACCTGGTCGCCGGGGCGGGCCATCGCAGCAGCGACATCAGTGGCCAGGATGATCGCCGCGGCAATTTCGCGGAAATCGGCGTGGGCACGTTTCTGCGCTTCACCCCCCGCGAGTCCCGCGCCCGCCTGCGTGCTGACATACGGATCGGTCAGGAATGGCTGGACAGCGGCAACGGTCAGGATGCCGAGACCTTTAACGATATCAGCTTCAATGTGGGCGCCGTCATCCCGCTGGGCGAAGCACCCCCGCCACGCGAACGTCGCGAACGCCCGGCGCGCGCGGAACGCACCGCGGATTGCCCGGATGCCCCGCCAGGCGTACCCGTGGACGCCGACGGCTGCGAACTGCCGGCCATCCAGAGGCTGGATACAGTGCGCTTCGACGATGGCTCCACACGTCTCGCCGATGGCGCTCATGAAGAGATTGACCGTATCGGCGAACTGTTTAGTAGCAGCCCGCGCCTGGCAGGTCTGATTGCCGCCTACACCGCCGCCGAGATGAGCGACGCCGAGGCCCTGCGCCTCACCCAGCGGCGCGCGGAAGTGGTTCGTGCACAATTGCTGGAGCGCGGCGTGGCCCCGGAACGCATTGTGGCCCGCGGCTATGGCAAACGCCGGCCACCGGGCGAGCCGGGGGGCGACACCGCGCGCGCGCGTGACGACGGGGTCGAATTGCACCTGATTCGCTGGTAGGCGCGCCGCAGGGCGCAGGTCCGGCACCGGGATCACCGTCATGGCAACTGATTACGCTACCGCCACCGCCACGCAGTTGCTCGGCCAGCTGCGTCGGGGCACCCTGAGCAGCACCGATCTGCTGGAACAGTTACTGGCCCGTACGCACCACTACAACCCGCGGATCAATGCCGTGGTCACCCTGGACGAGGAGCGGGCGCGCCTGGCCGCGCAGCGCATGGACGAACGCGCCCACAGCCGGCACCACGTCGGTGTGCTGCACGGCCTGCCCATGACCGTCAAGGACACCATGGAAACCGCCGGTGTTCGCACCACCGCCGGCGTCCCTGCCCTGTGCGAGCACGTTCCCGAGCACAACGCCACGGCCGTGCAACGCCTTGAGGATGCCGGCGCCGTCATTTTCGGCAAGACCAATACGCCGGCATGGGCCGCCGACCTGCAGACCACCAACGACATATTCGGCACCACGACCAACCCCTGGCATGCCGAACATACCTGCGGCGGATCTTCCGGCGGCGCTGCCGCCAGCGTTGCCATGGGCTTCACGCCGCTGGAGCTGGGCAGCGACATCGGCGGCTCACTGCGTAATCCGGCCCATTACTGCGGCGTCTACAGCCACAAACCCAGCTGGGGCATTGTGCCCGACCGCGGTCATGTTCCCGGCCCGCCAGGCACCCGGGCGCCCACCGATCTGGCCGTACTGGGTCCTGTGGCGCGCAGTGCGGAGGATCTGGCGCTGGCGCTGGAAGTACTGGCAGGCCCCGGAGACAACGACCGCACCGGCTGGCAACTGGCGCTGCCCGGCGCCAGGCATGACCGTCTGCAGGACTATCGTGTTGCGGTGTATCTGGATGACGCCTGCGCGCCGGTAGACGCACAAGTCGGTGATGTACTGTCCAACGCCATGGATCGCCTGGCCGCACATGGCGCTGGCATCGTACAGCAGGCGCCGCCCGTGGCCATGCCCGAAGCACTGGATGTCTACCTCCGGCTGTTGTACGCGGTAACCGGCGGCGGCATGCCCCAAAAGGTGCGCGAATCGCTGCGCCAGGTCGCAGCAGCGGCCGACGCCGATGACCAGAGCTGGCCCACACGCATGGCCCGCTACAGCGTGCTCGATCATGCCGACTGGCTGGTCGCCAGCGAGCTGCGTTATCGCTACCGCGAGCAGTGGCGGGTGTTCTTCGGCGATTTTGATGTGCTACTTGCGCCGGTCACCGGTGTGACCGCACCACGCCATAATCACGACCCGGATGTAATGCGCCGCCAGATCACCGTCAACGGCCGTCAACGCAACTACTGGGAACAACTGGCCTGGGTGGGCCCATTGGCCACCCTGCCCGGCCTGCCGGCAACTGTGGCGCCACTGGGACTGGCTGCCAATGGCCTGCCGGTGGGCATACAGATCATCGGCCCGTGGCTGGAGGACTACACACCGATTCGCTTCGCCGAACTGATGGCCCCGATCACCGGAGGCTTTACGCCACCCTCACTGGACTGACCATCCGTCAGGCACGTTCGTGCTTTCTCACTGCCCCTGCATCACGGCATCCAGCGGCCGCACATCCACCACGCGCAATTGCAGCCGGGGCTCGCCGAAGTAATGATTGGCCTCCGGCACATAAGCCACCCATAGCTGCTCACCTGCGGCTACCGGCCATGACGCCTCGGCGGCCTCACCGTTTGCCCTTGCCGCCTGGAACCATACCGCCTCATATATTGCCGCCGGTGTCCGCAAGCGCAGACGCAGATGGCTTCCATCGCCCATTCCGCGCAGCGTCACCACCTCGAAGCAGCCCTCGAACACCGGCGGCTCGAAGCCGCGGCCGTAAGGCTCCAGCTCGGCCAGCCGCGCGACCAGCGCCAGAGAAGGTTCGTCCGGCGGCAGTTCGCCGTCGGTCCACAACACCGGCAAGAGCCCCTGAACCCCGATCTGCGCGCGCACTGCATCGTCCCACAGACGGGCAAAAACCGGGCGCGCAGTTCGCTCCAGTGTCAGGCCGCCAGCCGCAGCATGCCCGCCAAAGGTCTTCAGCACATCGGGCTGCTGTTCACTGACACATTGCAGGGCCTGGCGCACATGCACACCGGACACGCCGCGCACAGAGCCGGTAAGCAGCGCATCGTGGCCCTGGCGCGGCGACAGGCACACCGCCGGCCGGCCAAAGGCTTCAACCACGCGGCTGGCGACAATACCGTGCACCCCGGCGTGCCCCTCGGGCAGCCAGATCGTCAGACCCGCCTGGCCGGCCGCCACCTGCTGTGCCGCCTGGGCCAGCGCCTCACCGCGCAGGCGCTGCTCAATCTGTCGCCGGGTGGTATTATTCTGTTCCAGCAACGCGGCCCATTCGCGCGCCTCGTCCACATCCGCAGCGCGCAGAAAATGCACCCCGGCCATGGCCTCATCCAGGCGACCGCGGGCATTGATGCGCGGCCCCACGCCAAAGGCCAGATCGCTGGCGGTAAAATCCCGGGCCCGCTTGTTCAACACATCGCGCATCGCCTGCCAGCACGGGCGGCTCATCGTGTTGATCCGTTGCAATCCGGCGCGCACCACGGCCCGGTTATTGATACTGCGCCCCAGGCTGACACAATCCACCACGGTACCCAGCGCCACCAGATCAAGCAGGGTGCCCGGACGCATGGCATCGGCCGCTGGCCAGCCGCGTCTTTGCAGCTCGCGGCGACAGGCACACACCAGCAGCCAGGCCACCATGCAGCCGGCAATCATGGCGTCCGGGTACTCGCTGTCGGAACGTGCCGGCGACACACAGGCCAGCGCACTGGCAGGCGGTCCCTCCACCGGTAACGCGTGATGATCGGTGACGATCACGTCTATGCCCTGCGCGGCCAGGCGCCGTATACGCGGCTCATCCGAACTGCCGTTATCCGCGGTAATCACCAGCGAGGGCTGTGGCTGGTCTTCGAGAATGGCCGTGGCGACCGGCTCCGACAGACCATAGCCGTCGCGCAACCGGTGACCGATATAGGAACGCAGCTTTGCCACGGGGTGTCCCAGCCCGGCACCCAGGGCCTCAAACAGCAAGGCATGACTGGCTACCCCGTCCACATCATGATCGGTCTCAATACCGATCACTTCTCCGGCTTCCACCGCGTCAGCCAGGCGTGCCGCCGCGACCGCCATATCGGGCAGTCCTTCAGGCGGATCCAGGCTGGACAGGGGCGCTGCCACGACCATCGCGGGCGGGATATCAGCAGGCAACTCACGCGCCGCCAGTACCCGTGCCACCACCGCCTCGAGACGGTCCTGGTCGGGCGCGGCAGACAGTGCCGCAAGCACGGCGGCATCGGGCCGCCGGCGACGCAATTCAGGCCGGGGAAGCTTCATCCGTCTACCAACCGGACTCCGCGAGAACGCAATCGCCGCCAGAACCGCCGCAACCCGCGCCGGTCGAGTCGGAACGCGCCGGCGGGTGGCGACCACAGCACCACGGCGTCCAGTCGCCCCTGCCTGATTGCTTTATATGCCGACTGCAACCATTCCCGGTCCACCTCCGCCAACGCTGCCTGCCACGCCTCCACATCGCCACGGCATACGGAAGTCCAGACCTGATCCAGCACCACAATGGTCTGCCCGGGTGCCAGCGCCTCATCCAGAACATGGCCCGGATGATCCGGCAACGCGCCCGCGACAGCGCCGGCATGCCGGCCGACGCCGCGCCAGAAGGGGTCGTGAGCCCATACGGCGACAGGTGACCGGGTGGCTGCAGCGGGCTCACCGGCGCCCCATGGCCACAGGCCATTGATCACCGCTTCACCGCGTTGCTCACGCGCCTGGTTCAGGGGATGCTCGAACAGCCACATCTGCACTTCATTGATTAATGCACGCAGGCGAGCGCCATCCTCGCCGCCGGGCATACACGCCGACAGTGCGCTACCAATGGTCTTTGACAAGGGCGTAGTGCGTACCGACAGAGCGTGCCGGGCGCACAGATAGAGGGTAGATGAGGCCGGGGCATGCAGCGTCCATCCGTCGCTGGCGAACACCTCATTGAAATCCCCGCACAGGCGATGAATCTCGGCGGCGGTCACCGGCTGCACGGCGCCCGGATCGTGGTGGAGGTCACTGGTGCCGGCCCAGGCATGGACCGGATCAGCACGCAGCACAGTGGCCGCCGCGGGCAAACTGCCATTCTCTCCCAGCAAACTCAACGCAGCGCCCGGCAATTCGCCCCGGCGAGCCATGCCGAGATCATCGAGCAGAGTGGTTTCCGGCGACCCGTCGTCATCCTGTTGATCGGGGCGATGGCTACCCCGTGACCACCACAGCGGCATGGCAGTGAGATCGGGGGGCTCCAGCATGGATGCGGGCACGCCGCGTACCGGGCCCAGCAAACCGGGCACGAACACACAGAGTTCGGTATCAGGACGCATCAGCAACCGGACGCGGGCCGGCAAGCGGCACGCTCAGGCCAGACGCTCGAGAATGGCCTGCTTGACTGCCTCACGCTCTCCATCGACATCAATAATAGCGCCCTTGCATTGCTCGATGGCGATATCGGGATCCTTGAGGCCATGACCGGTCAGCGTACACACCACAGTGCTGCCCTCGGGGATATAGCCACTCTTGATGTCGCGCAGGGCGCCGGCGAGCGAGGCGGCCGAAGCCGGCTCGCAGAATACGCCCTCGCGCGCGGCCAGCCGCTTTTGCACGGCCAGCAACTCTTCGTCCGGGAACTCGGCGAAGCGCCCGCCGGACTCCTCGGCCACTTTCCAGGCCTGGGTCCAGCTTTGCGGATGCCCGATGCGAATTGCAGTCGCCACGGTTTCGGGCTCATCCACCATCGCGCCACGCAGAAACGGCGCGCTGCCGGCAGCCTGGTAGCCCAGCATACGCGGACGGGTGCTGATCTGCGGTTCACCGGTGAAACGGCACTCGCCGCCACAAAAGGCACAGGCCTCTGTAGCCGCCGCGCCCTTTCGCGCCCACAGCTCCGAGTAGCCGATCCAGTGCGCGGTAATATTGCCGGCATTGCCCACCGGCAGGCAGTGAAAATCCGGCGCCCGGCCCAGTTCCTCGACAATCTCAAACGCCGCCGTCTTCTGACCCTGCAAACGATAGGGATTGACCGAGTTGAC
The DNA here is from genome assembly GCA_007134115.1 of Gammaproteobacteria bacterium. Taxonomy (GTDB): domain Bacteria; phylum Pseudomonadota; class Gammaproteobacteria; order UBA5335; family SLRW01; genus SLLK01. The sequence continues at coordinate 8,318 of SLLK01000339.1, forward strand.
CACCGTCACCGGCGCATCGGCGGCCACTTCCTTGACCAGCCGCATACCCACATCGAAGTTGCCCTTGATCTGCAACACCACGGCGCCATGCATTACCGCCTGGGCCAGCTTGCCCAGGGCAATCTTGCCATCGGGAATAATGACAAACGCGGTGAGTCCGGCGCGCGCCGCGTAGGCGGCGGCGGCAGCCGAAGTATTGCCGGTGGAGGCGCAGATCACTGCTCGACTGCCCTCTTCCACGGCCCGCGTCACCGCCACGGTCATGCCCCGGTCCTTGAACGAACCGGTGGGATTGAGGCCTTCGTACTTGACGTACAACGCCACGTCGCGGCCCAGGTCCTTGACCAGATTATGCAGCCGGATCAGCGGCGTACCGCCTTCGCCCAGGCTCACTGCCGGCACGGCAGGATCCAGTGGCAGGCGATCACGGTAACGATCAATCAGACCGGTATAACGGCGTACTTGTTCAGACATGCGTTTTCCTGCCACAGCGTCAGTCGTCAAAGTATTCCAGGCGTATGCGGGTAATCTTGCCGCGCACAGCCTCCAGCTGCCCCATACGATGCAGCGCCTCGTTCATCTGGCGCTCGCGAATACGATGGGTCAGCATGATAATGGGCACGGTATCCTGGTCCGGCTCGGGCACTTTCTGCAACAGCGCTTCTATGCTGATATTGAGTTCCGCCAGAATCTGCGTCACCGCGGCCATCACGCCGGGGCTGTCAGAGACTTCCATGCGCAGATAGTAGGCCGTCTCGATGGCCTCCATGGGCAGCACCGGCGCATCGGAGAGCTGGTTCAACTGGAACCCCAGGTACGGCACCCGGTGCACTGCCTTGGCACCCAGCGAACGCACCACATCCAGGATATCGCCCATCACCGCGGACGCGGTGGGCTCGGCCCCGGCGCCGGCGCCGTAATACATGGTGCGCCCCACGGCATCACCGTACACCATCACCGCGTTCATCACGCCACCGACATTGGCCATCAGGCGGCGATGAGGCACCAGCGTCGGGTGCACGCGCAGCTCGATACCTTCCTCGCTGATCTGGCCGATAGCCAGGTGCTTGATGCTGTAGCCGAGTTCCTCGGCATACTGTATGTCCTCGCGTCCGATGTTGCTGATGCCTTCGGTGTAGACGCGATCGAACTGCAGCGGGATGCCGAAGGAAATGGCCGCCAGGATAGTCAACTTGTGCGCCGCGTCGATACCTTCCACATCGAAGGTGGGATCAGCTTCGGCATAGCCCAGGCGCTGCGCCTCATCCAGCGCTTCCTGGAAATCCCGGCCTTCGTCACGCATCTGGGTCAGAATATAATTGGCCGTGCCGTTAACAATGCCTGCAAACCACTGTATATGGTTGCCCACAAGGCTTTCCCGGATCGCCTTTATGATGGGAATGCCGCCCGCCACTGCGGCTTCGAAAGCGACCGTCACACCCTGCTTTTCCGCCTCGGCAAAGATCTCGTTGCCATACTTGGCAATCATCGCCTTGTTGGCGGTAATGACGTGCTTGCCGTTGCGCAGCGCGGCCATGACCAGTTCGTAGGCGTCATCGTAGCCACCGATCAACTCGACGATCACCTCGATCTCGGGATCCTCGATGATCTCCATGGGCTTGTCGGTGAGCGCTATACCGCTGGTATCGCAGTCCCGCGGCTTGCTCAGGTCACGTGCCGCGGCGCGGCTGACCACAATGGGCCGCCCGGCGCGGCGTTCGATCTCGACGCCGGCACGATGGAGCATATTGACGGTACCGCAACCCACGGTACCCAGGCCCAGCAGACCAAGCTTTACCGGTTCCAACTGCAAACCTCCCCGGAATATTGCAACGCATCATCACACCACCGCCATGCCCCGGACATGGCTGGCGAACGAATCAGCCGCGGCGCAGAAGCCGCCGGATATTGCGCACCGCCTGACGGGTGCGATGTTCATTTTCGATCAAACTGAAACGGACATGGTCATCACCGTACTGCCCGAAACCCACTCCCGGCGATACCGCCACTTTTGCCTCGCGCAGCAGGAGCTTGCTGAATTCCAGTGAGCCCATCTCGCGAAACGGCTCCGGAATCGGCGCCCATACAAACATGGTGGCGCGTGGCCGGGGCACTTCCCACCCGGCGCGCGCCAGCCCGTCGCACAACACGTCGCGGCGCACGCGGTACATGTCGCAAATCTCGCTTACACAATCCTGCGGGCCTTCCAGCGCGCTGATGGCCGCTACCTGTACGGGCGTGAATATGCCGTAATCCAGATAGGATTTCATGCGCGCCAGCGCGCCCAGCAGCCTGGGGTTGCCGCACATGAAGCCGACACGCCACCCGGGCATGTTGTAACTCTTGGACAGGGTGAACGATTCCACCGCGATATCCCTGGCCCCCGGCACCTGCAGAATGGAAGGCGCCTTGTAACCGTCGAACACGAGGTCGGCGTAGGCCAGGTCGTGGATGACCCAGATACCGTGCTCGCGCGCAATGTCCACCACTTTGCGGAAAAAGTCCAGTTCAACACACTGTGTGGTGGGATTGGCCGGAAAATTCAGCACCAGCATCTTGGGCTTCGGCCAGCTGTCACGAATCGCCTTCTGCAGTTCCTCAAAGAAATCGCCACCCGGAATCAAAGGTACGTGACGGATGTCCGCACCGGCAATCACGAAACCATAGGGATGTACCGGATAGGCCGGGTTGGGCACCAGCACCACATCGCCGGTGGACATGGTTGCCAGCGCCAGATGCGCCAGCCCCTCCTTGGAGCCGATGGTGACAATGGCCTCGCTCTCGGGATCGAGCTCAACCGCGTAGCGATCGCGATACCAGCTGCAGATGGCACGCCGCAGGCGCGGAATACCGCGCGACTGGGAATAACGATGCGTATCACCGCGCTGACAGGCCTCCGCCAGCTTGTCCACAATATGCTGCGGAGTCGGCTGGTCGGGATTGCCCATACCGAAATCGACAATATCCTCACCACGGGCGCGGGCCGCCGTTTTGAGTTCAGAGACAATATTGAAGACGTACGGGGGCAGCCGTTGGATGCGCGGGAATTCTTCGCTCAAGACGTTAGTCCGGTCGCTGATCATGGGGCCGGGACAGGACGCCCGGGACGCTGCCGCAAAGCTACTCAGTCCGTCTCCCGGTGTCAATGGTAGCGCCGCCTTTACCGCAGCCGGAGACGACCGTAAAGTAGCGCCATGAAACTGCACATGGACAACCCGGGACTCTCCCATCGCATCCGCGCCTGCGACCCCGACGGCGTCACCATTCAGCAACAGCGTTATGCGCGCAGTCTGCTGGTCAGCCCCGACCACATCATGCCCGACTGGCCGCCGACCGGGCCGGACGAGCTGCAGGCGACGCATTTCGACCAGGTGGCCGAGCTCGAACCTGAAGTGGTGCTGCTGGGCAC